>RFQS01000211.1 GCA_009924885.1 Pseudomonadota bacterium
AGGAACAGTATAGAAGCTTTTAATTTCAGCTTATCTAGTGAAGCTAAATCCCTATGGAGTCAAAGATATAAGGAATTAAAGCAAGAAATTAGAGAGAATGGAGATCAGTCGATAAATTCATCACTAAAAAGAAAGCTAACTGATTATGGTTCTAAATTCGCTCTAATCTTTGAGATTGTTAATCAGGTCCATCAGCATGTACTTGAAAGCTTCTCAGGATCTCAATTAGAGATAAATCCAGATAAGCTATTCTTAGAAACTAATATTAAAGCTATTGATCTAGAAAGATTCTATTCTCATAATTTATTCACTCAAAAGGCTCTCTATATCTCTCTAGAAGCACTAGAGCAAGCTTTAAAATGGACTAAATACTTCATGGAGACAGATAAATATATTTTTAATAACCACTTTAATAGTGCAGATAATGGTTATATGAAGTATAAAAACATGATAATTCAAACACTGACAAATTATCCCCAAGGACTTGCTAAAAGCCAGCTCAGGAATCAAGCTAAACTCCCTAGAACGAGGGAAGGGAAAGCAATCTATGACGATATTCTAGCCGAGCTTAAAGAGAGTTGGCTAATCGAAGTAGAGACTAAGAATAATTCTGAAATCATTAGGCTTAAAAAGCACTATTGCGGGGCTTTTGCCGAATCCTAACCGCAAAGTAAAGCTAGGCTCAGCAAGGGTTTTAGTGTACTTTGCCGTTTTGCGGGCTTTGCCGAGAAAATAGATAACTAAAGATCAAAATCAGATATTTGTCTAAATTTGACTGGAATTTTGCAAGATAGCCATATCTCTAGTAATTAATCCTCTTTCTTGTCGCCAGTTAATATACTCATTTAAAGTCTTATTAGTTTTTTCTCTATTGCAATTTAGGCACGAGAGAGTTAGATTCTTGGGATCATTACTCCCACCTCTGCTAATCGGTTTCAGGTGTTCAATTTCACCTGTATTATTTAATTCTTTACTGCAAAAGAAGCATTTATCATCAAGATTAATTCTTATTTTTTCTATATCGGCTTTACTGTAATCACCAGTAGCATTATGTTCTAATGTTTTTCGTTTTTCAAGTCGCTTCTTGAGAAGATCGGGTTTCTCGACATAATGCTTTTGTGTATTTTTTGCCATGCATTCTCTGCAAGAGTTTCTAAAGGCGATTTTAATAATCCCATTTCTATTATTTTTATATTGCCCAAAAAATTCTCTTGTTTCAGGGAAAATTCTTTCACAATCCTTACATTTTTTAGAAGAATTCATAACTTAGGATAGTACCATGTCACCGCAAAGCCCGCAAAACGGCAAAACCTATTAATAATCAGACCCAGCAAGGGTTTACTTTGCGGAATTGAAACGGCAAAGTAGAGCATAGCTTTAAATTATTACCTCCACAGTTCCAAAGTGTTTCAAGCTTTCTCTGCCCTTTTATCACCAACATCATAAGCTCTTTTGATCCAGTATCTAGCTTGTTCATTAATATCAATAAATGGACCATCTCTTAATAAGGCTTGTTCTTACCGATAAATCTTCTCATTGATAGAGAGAATATCCCGCTGATGGATGAGCATGAATAAGACCCAACTTATACATTGCCTGAGTATCTCCAAGCTCAGCTGCTTTTTTATACCATTCAATAGCTTCTTCTGGATCTTTGGGAATATCATCTGTCCCATCAGCATATATCTTTGCTAATTGCATCATTGCATGTGTATTACCTGAACCTGCAACTACCTTATACCATCTTAAGAACTGATTTAAATTTGGTTCAGTATGAACATCATTACATGAAGATCTGTCAGAAAAAGAAATGTGGTTGAGATAAGGACTAATCTCTAAAAGCTTTTTGTAACAGTTGATAGATTCTTTTAAGTCTTTTGGATCATTACTATTACTGTACATTAAACCAAGTTTGCATATCGCCTCCTCATAATCTCCGTGAGCTAGGGCTTCTTTATAGCATTTAATTGCTCCATTTAAATCTCCTTGTTTGCGAAGTTGAGAGCCGAGTTCAATAACTGCGGATGCGAACCACCATTGAGGAGTTTCACATTGCTTCAAGTATCTAAAAGCTAAGTCTAAGTTTTTAGGTGTAAATTCACCTTTAGTGTAAATCTCCGCTAAGCTCTTCGCTGCATCCGTCTCACCCAATTTAACAGCGATTTTATACCACTTAATAGCTTCTTTAGGATTTTGAAAGATACTAGATTCAATATATTTATTAGCTAAATGCTTCATCGCCTCAGTATTTCCAAGCTCAGCAGCTTCCTTATACCATTTTATAGACTCAGATTTATTATCAATACTATCGTAAAGACTTCCTAAGCTTTCCATAGCTTCAGTATCACCTAAATTAGCGGCTTTTTTATACCATTCAACAGTTTTGCCACGCCTGAAAATCACTTCCAATAGATCATAAACACTGAGGATAAAGAACCTAAATTCTAGCAGTTGGTCCCCATACATAGACTGATTCAAAATTCTATCTCTAATATAAGCAGAATCAGTAACATGGTAGTTATATAAAGAACCTAATTTCTTCATGGCTTCAGTACTACCTAAATCTGCCGCTTTTTTGTACCACTTAATAGCTTCATTTAAATCATCAAAATTCCCTAAAATCACATCAGTATTACTAGGTTCATCTGAATCATCAACAACATCAAAAATAAGGTCATTATCGTAAGAATTCCCTAAACTACACATCGCCTCAGTATCACCAAGCTCAGCAGCTCTTTTATACCAGTGAGTAGCTTCCGCCCTGTCTCTATATACTCCTTCATCACCATCAGCATACAAATAGCCCAAATGCTTCATTGCTTCAATATTACCTAGCTCAGCAGCCTTCTTGTACCATTTAATAGCTTCTTGAGAATCTTTTAAAACTCCACACCACCCATTAGCATATAATTCAGCTAATCTACACATAGCCTCTGAATCAAGATTATTGACCTCAATGGCCTTTTTATAAAATTTGGCTTTTTCCCTGTACCACTTCTTGCCTTCTTCTAGATTTACAGGAACATTAAAAGCACCCACAGAGTAGATCCGCCCTAATTCAATCATTGCTTCAGTATCACCTAAATCTGCTGCTTTTTTATACCATTCAAGCCCCTTTAAGATATCTGATTCAGATAACAACACATGCCCTAAACTGAGCATTGCTTTAGTATTACCTAAGTTAATGGCTTTTTCCCACAATCTATGAGATTTCTGAGGGTTTCTGACAATACCTTTCCCATGATAATAAAAACCATAATAGTACATTAATCCCAACTGATTCATTGCATTGGCATCTCCTAGGTTAGCTGCCTTTTGATACCATTTAAAAGCATTCAACTCATTCCCATTAGATTTAGCTAAATTAGCTTTACACACAAATTTATAAGTAGTTTGACTTGCTGGCTTAGAGCAGGAAGCACTTATTATAATAGGTAAGAACATTAGGAAAAAATTTATAGCTTTCATCATATTTATCCTTCTTAACTTAGCTTATTATTTTTCATCTACAATAATCTGCTCTCTTTCAATTATTGGTTCATCTTATCGAGAGGAGCCAGAAAACAAATCAACTTATGAAAACCCTAAAAATTTACGAAT
>RFQS01000212.1 GCA_009924885.1 Pseudomonadota bacterium
CAAAGAAATGTAAGAAAGATCCATAAATAATAGCCACTACAGAAGAGCTAAGCAGTGCTAAGAAAAAAGTCAAATAAAGATTTATCGTTTTCTGAGCTTCTTTAATAATATTAAAAGAAAGCTCTGTCAGTGCCATAGCAATAAAAATCAGAAGAATAAAACTGCTGTCTTCAAAATTAATTGAGATATGTGAAGCCTGAGAAAATACTAGAAGGCTGATTATACCTAGAATTAAGGACAATGAAAAATTCACCTTCAGCGAAACCTGCTTCATATCCTTATTTAAAGCAAGTTTTAAAATTTTCAGCTCTGAGAAAGCTGAACCTGCTGAAAGGAAATGAAAAGCTTTAAAAAAACCATGCATGCAGAGATGACTAATCGCAGCAGGATAAAGTCCTAGCCCTATCTGCATAAACATAAAACCCATCTGTGAAATAGTCGAAGAGACTAAAACCCCTTTAACAGAGCTTTTCACGAACAGCCACAGCATAGCAGTAAAAGCAGACACTGAACCGATGATAAATATTAAAGGCAAACTCGCCGATTGAGTTCCTAAAGCCATAGCGAATTTAACTAGTAAATATCCTCCACCATTTACTAAACCAGCGTGCATTAAAGCAGAGACTGGAGTCGGAGTATTAATAGATGACATTAACCAGCCATGGAAAGGTAACTGAGCAGACTGGGTCATAGCTGTAATTACTAATAAAATTAATAGAACATACTGAAACACTGGATCTATATTAGGAAAAGAAAGCAGAGTTTCTGAAATAGAAAAAGTCTTAGTTAAACTAAAACTCAATCCTATAAATAAAAGAAAACTCATAATTCCTAGAGAAAAATTCTTCGCTGCTAGAATACCAGACTCTAAAGCCTGCTTCCAGAAAGCCTTATGAACTATCATCATAACAAGAATTAAATTACTAAAAGCCCACAGAGCAGCAAAAAGTAGAAGATTATCTACATTAAACATACAGATAAGTGAAGTGATTAAAATAATTAGTCTTATAAAAAAACCCTTATACTCAGTATCGCCACTCATATACCTCACTGAATATGCAGCAACTACCAGTCCCACTATGATTACAAGAGAACTCATAACCAAGCTTAATGAATCTATATGAAATGAATTTGGAATTACAAGCATCTCTTCCATTAATGACCATAATAGTTAAAGTTTATTTATTAGTAAAGTTAAAGTATATTATTGGGGCTATTAGTTTTACTAATAATTGATTATAATAGTTAAAATAATGAATAATCTAGAAATTTCTAGTTTACAGTGTTTCATAGCTCTAGCTGAGCACACTAGCTTTACTCAGGCGGCGAATCGAATTAATATAACTCAATCAGCTATCTCTCAACAAATAGCAAAATTAGAGAAACAGCTTAAAACCCAGCTTTTTCACAGAGGACGCATAAATACTTTAACTCACTCTGGAGAAATACTTTTAACTTATGCAAAAGAGATACTAAGACTTGAACAGGAAGCTATAGATTATTTCAAGGAACCAGAATTAGAAGGTGAGATAAGATTCGGTCTACCAGAAGATTTTGCTACGGTATTTTTACATAAAGTTCTTTCTGATTTTTCAGCTAGCCATCCACGTATCTCCGTTAGTGTAGAATGTGACCTGACTCTTAATCTCCTAAATAGTTTTAAAAAGAAACAGTTCGATTTAGTTCTAGTAAAACTTTATGACCAGAATGATTTCCCTAATAGTGTTGAAATATGGAGCGAAAAACTAGTATGGGTGGCAGCTCATAACTATACACACAGGAATAAATCAGGAGCTAAGCTTCCTTTAGTCTTATCACCTAAGCCCTGTGTCTACAGGGCAAGAGCGCTAGAAGCCTTAGATAAGGCTAACACGCCTTGGAAAATCGTTTACTCCAGCCCAAGCTTCGCTGGGGCAACAGCAGCAGTTAAAGCAGGCATGGGTATTACAGTACTGCCTTTAAATATGGTTCCTAGTGGGCTTGATATATATAGAGATAAATCCCTGCCAGACTTAGAGGATACCCATATTACTTTGCTTACTAAAGAGAATGCGAAAAAATCGGTAAAGTCTTTTGCTGATTATGTTTTGAAGCAGTTGCATTAGGAACTAGAAATCATTTTATTTAAGCTGAAATAATGGTTCTCTTATTTGATTTCCGAAATAATAAACTCCACAAAATAACTAATATCATCCTCTAGCTGAGATCTTTCCAGAGCTTTAAAATAATCATTACGCCTCTCACTCTTTATAGTGAGCCAATTATAACTATCATTAATAAAAGCAATATTCATTAAAAAACGTGAAATGCGTCCATTACCGTCTGAGTGCGGATGTATACTGACATAAAAATAATGCAAAAATATACCTAATAAAAAACCATTATCAAGATCTTTAGTGTACTTAAAAAGCTCATTTAATAAAAAAGGTATTTTTTCATAATTGGGCGGAACATACATAGAGCCTTTGATACTAACTAAATGCTTACGATAAACATCCCTCCTAGAGGAGCATGCCACAGCTACATTTTCTGCGTTTTCGTTGTCCTCATGATCCTCATGTACCCGTAGTACATTGCGGTCATTCGTCCTCCTCAGCCTTGAAACTGTACGCTGAACCATGCTCTCCTTCCTTAGTTTTGCATTTAGACTAGGCTTCCATAATTCTTCAAACAATTTTCTTGCTAAAGTCTCACTGATAGTAAATTTGGCATCATTTAACTTTTTAATATAGTCTAAAGTATTCATAAAACCTTTAGCAGCTAACTGATCCTTTAAAGTTGCTTCATATTTATGGCTAGGTTCATGCGTCTCTAAAAAACGAATTAGGGATTGAGTTACAGTGTAACCTTCTATAGTTAGACTGTGATAAGTATCTTCTATGGAAACCCCGTCTATATCTTTAGCTGTAAGTTTCTTTTTTAACTTCACTGGCTTTTTAATAGCCTGAAGATATTTAATAGCCTTTAATAAAGATATTTCAAAGCGGTTTATATAAGCTGGTCTTTCAAGCGATAGAGGCAGAAGATAATCTTCAAAAGGGTTTTTAACTGGCACTGTGACTTTATAAATTTTATAAAGCTCCTCTAATTCTAAACGAATAGTAAAATCTCCTAAAGCTCTCAAGGCACCTATTAACCTTGCAAGTAGTACATCTGATCTCTGTTTTTTAAAATAGTTGAATATATACTCTTCATCACGGTCAGAATCACGAATAAAAGAAATTAGTTCATTTTTATAATTTTTATAATCACTTAAAGTCGCATGGATAATAAGATACTCTGGTCTAAGTAAGAAAACTGGCTTTAAGAATAAGGTTTTTTTAATTAGAGGTTTTTCTGTAAAGTTTTTATCATAACTAGCGTAAATTTCAAAATCCTCAGTAAGTTTAATAATACGATTTGATTTAGCTTGAGTACTAATACTGATCTGCTTTAGATTTATACTAAAATCCTCTAATAATAATTTATAAGCATAGGCACCAGTACAGCACCAGCCTTCTGGAAAAGCTATATTTAAAAACTCTACTACTATAAGCCAGAAATTAGCTTTCAGTGCTTTAGACTCCAGTTCATCACCGTGTTTCAGGAATACATACTGCT
>RFQS01000213.1 GCA_009924885.1 Pseudomonadota bacterium
TTAATTTTTCAGTCCACTTTAAAGCTATTAATGTGAGACATAAGAATATCTCCATTTTGTAAATAATAATCAGAAAAGTTATCATCGTTAATATCTGCGTATCCCATCTTATCTTGGTTTATTATTTGATTAGATATTGTCTCTATTCTAGTAACTGGAATACCAGAAGCACCTTCTTTTTGCTTTAAGCTTATTCCGTTCCTAATCAAAACAAATAAATTGCTTAATTTTTCAGACTTAAAACTCTTACAAACATTGCGGTTAATAGTTTCTACTCCCATGCCTTAAGTTCCTTTTCTATAAAGGCTTTCAGCTGTTCTTTTTTCGGCAGCTCTAGTAGGTATTTAGAAACAAAGAGCTGGTTATCCATACCAGCTGTAGCGTATTCTACCAGTGCATTATTTTTATTAGTGACCAATAAAATACCGAAATGCATTCCATTTCGTAAAAAGTTCTTTTCAGTGGATCTTCAATTTTTATAAGTTCAATAAAATGTGTGTAGGACAGCTTTTCAATCAGTTTTTTGCTTGAAACTGATTGATTGGTTAAATCTTGGGGCAGTGACCCAAGAATTGTTGAAGGCAGTAACTGTTTAAATTCTTGTGTCAGTGACCCAAGAATTTGAGGATAGGAATTATAAAATTGCCTACACCTTGAAAGCTCGGCTGCTACAAGCCCCTTGATTTTAAGTTCCTTTGCTAAGCTGTCTAATAAACCAGAGCCGTATGCTGCACGGTCTTCACCACCTTGCTCAAATTCAATAATATATAATCCAATCAACCAGTTGCGTATAGTGAGTGATATATTTACTGCTTTTACAGAATATTGTTGAAAATGATTATGTGTAGATTCAATAGAAGATACTAAGTATGCGTATTTCATGCCAGCATCGCTTTTAATTGATTTAATAACTCTGCACGTTCTTTATCTAAGGCTTCAATTTGCTCAATAATTACATTAGGTTTTTCATACACCTTTTCTTCATAGACCACTTCTTTATAGCGATTAATACTCAAATCGTGTTTATTCTTGTGAATTTCTTCGACTGGAACCATGAAGCTCTTATCTGTTCGCAAACGACTACCTTCATTTTTCAAATGATGAAAGCGATGAATAATATCTGGTATATCGCTTACCTCTATTGGGTTTCGTTTGTCATCCAAGCTATAACCATCTGCCTGCATGTCATAGAACCATACATTATCAGTTCCACCACTATTAGTCTTAGTGAAAATTAATACAGCAGTGCTCACTCCAGCGTACGGTTTAAATACTCCACTTGGCATACTAATGACTGCTTCTAACTTTTGGTTATCAATAATCTCTTTACGAATTTGCAGGTGTGCCTTACTGCTACCAAATAAAACCCCATCAGGAACGATGACCGCTGCACGTCCGCCTAGTTTTAAGCCTTTTAAAATTAGGGCTAAGAATAAAAGCTCTGTCTTTTTGCTCTCTACCACACTTAAAATCTTGCCATCTACAGCTTCACGATCAAGGCTACCTTTAAATGGAGGATTTGCTAATACCAGAGTGGCTTTCTCGGTAAAGCTTGTATTCGCTTCGCTGAGGGCATCTACATCTTGTAATTGCGGGTTTTCAATACCATGTAGGATCAAGTTCATGGCTCCAATACGAATCATGGTTGGGTCAAACTCCATTCCCATAAACATTCTATTTTGAAAATGTTCTTGGATCTGAGCATCATATAAATCTTTTTCATAATGCTCTCTAATATATTCACTAGCACACACTAAAAATCCAGAACTACCAGCCGAAGGATCGCAGATAATGTCTTCAATAGTAGGTTTCAGCATCTCTACCATCATGCGTATAATATGGCGGGGAGTACGAAATTGACCATTCGTCCCAGCTGTAGCTATTTTACTTAACAGGTATTCATATACATCGCCCTTAGTATCACGATCTTCCATCGGTATGTTAGAAATCATTTCTACCACCTGAGCTAACAAGCGGGAGGTCGGGATCATAAAAGTAGCCCCTTTCATAAATTTAGAAAAAGCAGTATCTTTGCCAGCTATATTTTTCAGGAAATCAAAGACCCCTTCTTTTTTCGTGAAAATTTCATGCATCTTTTCGGGAGCTATGTCCTTGAAGCGACTCCAGCGTAATTCTTGATTTGAATCATCATAGATAGGCTCTTCGATACTTTGTTTCAATAAATTAGCTTTTTTCTCTTTACCTGTCTGTAATTCATCTAATCTTCGTATAAATAATAAATAGGTCATCTGTTCTATAACCGTTAAAGGGTTTGACAGACCACCTGTCCAAAAGGCATCCCAGACTTTATCTATTTGTGATTTTAATTCTCCAGTGATCATTTTCCTTGTTATTATAGATAATCGAGTAAGCTTTATGCGTTATTCACTCATATCATTTTACTGATTTGCTTAATTGTAGTAAAGATTCACTAAATATATGCCGTCACTTTGTGTATAGCCCTAAGACATAACTCACCAACCCCAAACTCCGCTAAATACTCCACATTTCCCTTAGTGCCCTTAATCGGTGATTCTATCATCTGTTTAAGCCGAAGGCCAGACTTAGAAAGCTTCTCAAGCAGATCTTTTATAATTTCACCTCTAATCTTTTCATCAGTAATTATTCCCCTAAATTTATCGGCGATTTCTTTACTAGCCTCGAACTGAGGTTTTAAAAGTAATATGATTCTTGGATTAAAATGCTTAGCTATTTCTAAAAACCTGTCAGCGACTTTAGTAAGTGAGATAAAAGATAAATCAGAGACTATGAAATCTAAATTTTGAGACCTATGAATGGTTTTATTTTCTGCATTTTTGTCATCCTCTAATGAAACACTGTTCAGGACAGTAATTAAATCCTCTAAACTAAAATTCCTAAAATTTATACCTTCTAAATTCATTACCCGAGAGTCATGCTGTAATTTATAATGTAACTGTCCTTTTCCTACATCTAAAGCTAAAACCTTTTTAGCACCATGTTGCAGAGTGAAATCCGTAAAACCTCCAGTAGAAGCACCTACATCTAAAACTATTGCCTCCTGAAAATCTAAATTAAAAGTTTTAAAAGCTGCTTCTAGCTTAAAAGCTCCTCGGCTAACGTATTTCTGTAATTTATCATCTACCTCTATATAACTAGGATTAGCATCTAATTCTGTATAAAACTTTTCACTATTAATCTGATGACCCGCTTTATCTATCAGCTTTCCTGCGATTTTAATGCAGCCTTGCATAATCGCAGAGCGTGCTTTCTCCTTGCTATCGAAATAGCCAAGCTCGAAGATTAACTGATCTAAACGGATTTTGTTTTGCAAAATATTTTACTTTTTACTGTGGTTTGCCACATATTAATACTTAACATTTTCTGATTATATTCGTATCAATTATAATGACCCGTAGCAATCTTATACTATTATTAGGATTAGGAGTTTTTATAGAATCGGGTGCGAATACCAATAAAGAACTCTATAATCTGTATATATTACCCTTATTAAATTACATATCAATTAAAATACTTCTAATAAGACCATTGGAGATAAATCTGGCACCCAAACCACTACTAATAAGAGGTGGATACGTAGAATTTATATGGACTTAT
>RFQS01000214.1 GCA_009924885.1 Pseudomonadota bacterium
AATTTTTTTCACTAAAGGTACTCTCTGATTCACCTTGAATATACCGAGGATCATGCTCGAAAGTTAATAAGAATTTTTTCTTATCAGAAGATACTTTAAGAGGTTTATTAAGCTTAGAAGAGATTTCAGATGATTCGATAGAAGTGAGCTGCGAAGCAGCATCATCATAAATCTCTACCTTAAGGGCTACTATCTTTTGTGTATCAAAAAAACCACCAAAGGCTGGACTAGTCTCAAAAGTATCACGAGGTTTAAAAAAAACAGGTATCTCCCTCTCTGCTAAAACATTTCCTGCTAGATCTGTGTCTACAAACTTTATCTTAATTAAATTAGCTGCTTTAGCCTTATAACTTAAACCACTCTTGGCAAAAGTAAACCTAACTCTATTATCCTTCGCTAAAGTTTGTATTATAAAATCTTCAGGACTAGAAATTAAACTATCATCTAAAAAAACCCGTAATCTTTCTTTTTGAAAGCCACTGTCTGACCTTAATACACCCTCTAAAATCACATCAAATTTATCCTCAGCTTTAGGAGCCTTATTAGAAGGCAAAGCATCTAGTTTTAAAAATTTATGCTTTAGAGACCACTGCACAACTCCATTTCCTGCGTTTTCGTCGTCCTCATGATCCTCATGTAAGCTTGATAAATCAAGCTTGTATTTCCGCTTGCTCGCATATGAGACTTGTCTCGCATGCTCGGCATCGGCATCGCTGGAAATTAAGCTTGGTACACTGCGGTCATTCGTCCTCCTCAGCCTTGAAACTGCACGTTGTGCAGTAGTCTCTTGAACAGTCTCAGCAGCGAAACAGAGCGAATTCAAAAAAAACATTAATAAAAAAAATACAGATACAAATACGCTTGCTTTTAATTTAAAAATTCTCTGATAATTTATTTTAAGTACCATACCTTAGCTTACCACCACTCTAGTTCTTTATAAATAGCGACTAAAGATGATTTAGCGACATTAGTACCATAAGGCCATCTGCTCTGTAAGCCACCTTCTCCTGGATGCTGCACTGAAAGGAATAAAGTCTTAGAATCTTCAGAAAAACAAATTCCACAGAATTCCGCTCCAGCAGGAGCACTTGCAAAACGAAGTGCTTTACCAGCATGAGGACCTTCACTTGGAATAACAAAAAGACTGTTATTTCCTTGAAAATCATAAGGTGCTTTATTTAACTTAATACCCTCAATATCAGTAGCTAACCATAAATTACTGTTTTTATCAAAGTGAATATTATCAGGACAAGCAAAGCTAGAGGTTTTACCACCAATAATCAAATTCTCATAACGAAAGGTCATAGACTCAGAATGAGAATTATCCTCGACTATTCTAAACAGTGAGCCAAAATTATTTTTTTCAGCAGGACTATAAGTCAAAGCAGCGACAATAGATCCATCTTTAGGACTCACCGATAATGACTCTGGTCTATCCATGGGTGTTGCAGCTAAATATTTAGCAGCGAGCCTAGTTTCTATCAATAGCTCTGCCTGTGATTTAAATTTAGATTTCAGGATAGGATTATCTATACTAAGTTTGAGCCACTTCCCTTTACCTGAGTTAATTTCAGTAAACTTTAAATTCTTATCTAATTTAGCTACATACAGATCTCCTTCAGAAAAAGGACTCAAATGAGCCTCCAGGTCAAGATCTTTAAAATTCTTAGGCATTGTTACAGGATTTTTAGAAACAAATTTATAAATAAATTGACGTTCTTTATCGTCTCCCATGTAGACTACCATTCTCTCATCATGTGATTTAACTAAAGCACAGTTCTCATGAGCCATGCGTCCTAAAGCAGTATGCTTAATCGGCTTAGAGTCTGGCTTTAAGGGATTAATTTCTACTATCCAGCCATACTGCTTTGCGTCGAAATTTTTCCATTTATAAACCTCATCAAATAAATAATAATTTTCTTCACAAGTCAGCACCGTGTTCCATGGAGTTATAGCCCCGCTACAATTAGCAAGCGTTCCCGTCATTTGAGGATAAAGCTCTGCTACTGCACCACTGACAGCACAAATAGTATTTGCAGTTATGCGTCTATTAAATTCTCGCTGGGATTCTGGATCTTCATCAAACTTCCACAGGCCATGACTGTCCTTCTTTATTTTTACAATCGAGACGCCGACAGCTTTTCTCTGCTCCGCTTCAACTGGAATATCTAAAGGATCTAAAAACTCATGATTCACAGCAAGCAAAGCCTGATCACCGCCTAAAGGAATAAAACCGATATAATCGTTATTATGACCAAACTTTAGATCTTGGGACTTTAAAATCACATCTCCAGAAGAGCAGATAATATCGTAGCTATAACCTTCAGGAAGCACTAGTTCATCTAAAGAACTAGCTTCTAAAGATTTAAAAGTACCGAGAAGTGACTTAAATTCAAGACCCGGACTCACTTCGAGATTTTGATTATAAGAAAAATGCTCAATAAGACTATCACAAGAGTTTAAAGCTGGCAAAGCCAATCCTAAACCCAGAAATTTCATAAGACTTCTTCTATCTACTAATACCACTTAAACTATTGTATCTTATGGATGCTCCATCCCAGTATTACGATAATAATCTGCATCACGACCATAGTTAGGCTGTTCTTGAGTAAAAGCTTGTGGTGGATTCTGATAGCGAAAGTAATTAGGATCTCTAGTTATAGGATTAGATGGCTCTGTAGAATTGTAATACTGGACTGGATAATCTACGAACTCCTCCCTTGCTTGCTGAGTTTTAATATAATTATCCCTGTCGCTAGAACTCTTTCTCAGATTCGCGACGAAAGAACCTATATGCGGAATAGTACCTAGACCCCAAGCATAAGCCAAACTAGAACCTTGATAAATACCTGGATACGAGAAAGGAGTTACAGAACTAAGCGGCATAAGTCTAGCGAAATCCATAACATGACCACCAGCTGTCTTATTACCAGTTTCCACCGTCTTATATCCCCAACCTGGATTTAATCTTTTATAATCTTGAATACCACTATCATCATTCCTTGGTTCTCTCAGTGGTCTATATGGGTCCATACGTCCACCAGTGGTGTAACCTGTTTCTCCCCAGTATTTAGCCTGCTGGTTTTCGACAGTACTTGGATAATAATTATTACTGTAATAAGCTGGAATATTCTGATCTTTCAGTTTGATTTCACGAATAAACTCTCCCTGAGCAGTGTATAAACCACAATAGCCACTTTGGTGCTTAATAATCACATTTACAGCTTTAGTCTGATTAACTATATCCTTCCAGCCATCTACCTTAGTCACTTCTAAAATATTTTTATTATTTAAAACACTCGCATCGGCATCAGCTAAATCCCAAGTATTTAAATCGACTAAAACGATAACTGGAGCCTCTTCCACAGCTCTCACTGATATATAAAAACTCAAGGCGACAAAAAAAGATAACTGTAGAACAGTCAAAAAAACTTTAACGAAAGTTTTTTTGTAAAACATTATAAATACTTTATGCCACATTTAAGCTTCTATAAAACTTTTAATCTAAAAAAAATCACTCAAAAATCACCTAAATAATAA
>RFQS01000215.1 GCA_009924885.1 Pseudomonadota bacterium
TATTATATACTTAAATTAATTTAGAAGACTATTTAAAGGGTAAAAATACCCAGCGTAAATTTTAAAACATACTTAAATACATAATAGATATAAGGTATAAAATGAATAGAACAGAAGAAATAGTATCTTCGCAAGAATTTAGCGATGTTAGAGATAAATGGATGGTGGTTTGTGCTGTTATGATGTCTAAAGGTTATATAGCACCTGTAGCAAGGTCTTTATATTTTAGTTTAAAAGCAATAAAGGAACAGGGTTATTCTGAGGAATTATATGCAGAATTTGATAGACATTTTAAAGCTATTAAATATGGGATGTCAAAGGAATATAAAAGTATAATCAGTTTTCAAACAGAAAACGGAACCCCTGAAAGGGGTGATAAAAAAGATGACTTATCTCAGGCTTTTGTTAAAGCGTTTTTATTATTAACTAATAAAACAACTTTATTACTTGAAGAAAGGCAAGAAATTCCAGATGACTTTATTAATAGAGTAGAAAATAAAATGTCTGATAGAGCAAGGTCAATTTATATTGATTATTTTGCATAATAAGTTTAAGGGTAATATAAGAGTATAATAATTAATTTATGACTAATAACTAGTCTTAAATTAAACGGGGTCATTTCAAACTTGTTTTTCTCCATCTTTATAAAAGCATTTTTCTTTTAAGGTTCCGTCTTCATTCCAGTATAAATAATTACCGTGTAATTTATGGTCTTTATATGTTGTTTCAATACATTTATTTCCATTACGCCACCAGCTATTATATTCACCATTCCATTTATCACCTACCATAATTACTCTGTCGTGTATCTTTCCATCATACACATAGTATCTAGTTAATTCATATGTATCATTTTCAATCAATGTTTTTTCAATGTCTAAAACCCCACAGTTATGATATCGTTTTAATTTAACAATTTTACCTTCATTGTCATATATAATATGTTCTAACATTTGTCCATATTTATCCCAGCTTTTAAATTCACCTTCTAACTTTCCTTCTTTATAATATCCTTGACAATCCAATTGTCCATTAGGATGCCACTCCTTACATTCTCCTTCTTCTTTTCCATCTTTATAAAATTTTTGAACCATTAATTTTCCATCTTCATCCCACCTTTTATACTC
Organism: Pseudomonadota bacterium; assembly: GCA_009924885.1. Lineage (GTDB taxonomy): Bacteria > Cyanobacteriota > Vampirovibrionia > LMEP-6097 > LMEP-6097 > LMEP-6097. Next base: position 1,128 of record RFQS01000215.1, read on the forward strand.
TCCTTCTCTTTTATCTCCTTTAGAATACATATGCATCCATATTTGTTCATTTTCATACCACATTTTATATTCATCTGTTCCATCTTTATCATATATCATATGTTCTAACAATTGCCCAGTTGGATACCAACTTTTATATTCATTCTCTCTTTTACCATCTTTATAATAGCCTTGAAATAAAGCTGCTCCTTGGCAGATAATTTCACCATCATCAGCGATCTTAACCTTAAAATGCCCAAAGGGAATCCCTACAGTCCCTGGTTTATTTGCTAGCAAAGGATTAGCAGTAAGTGGTGCAGTGGTTTCAGTCAAGCCATAGCCTTCTAGCACTGTAATACCCAGAGCTTCAAAGAAAAATGATATCTCTGAACTAAGAGGTGCTCCACCAGTAAGAAAAATACTTAATTTAGGAGCGATATTCTGTTTAATTTTATTTAGGATAGTAGATTTAGCGACACTATAAGCTAAATTTTCTAAAAACGTGACTGGCTTTTTATTAGCCCTTTTCTTCTGAAATTCAACTCCAAAATCAATAGCAGCCCTAATAGTCTTTCGTACCATCTCGGGTTGCTTAGATATTTCGTTCATGACTTTAGCGTAAATTTTCTCAAGTATTCGTGGAACGACAAGCATCATCGTTATATCAGCATTCTTAAGTAAATAAGGAATCTGCTCTGCTTGTTCAGAGTAAGTAAAAATGACACCTTGATCTATACCATAAATCTGACCACAGATTCGCTCAAATACATGTGCAAGAGGTAAGAAAGTAAGCTGTACATGCTGCTCTCCTAAAGGAACATATTCGAAAAATGATAATGCTGCAATAAGTACGTTCTTGTGCGTTAATGGGACACCTTTGGGAATCCCCGTAGTTCCAGATGTATAAATTATCGTCGCAAGATCATCTGGCTGAATCGCTTTTATGTTTTCACGGAATTTATCAGGATGTTTTTTCTTTTCCTGCTCTCCTATTCTAATAACATCATCAAGAGTAATGATTTTAGGCTCATTTCTTGGGATATCTCCCTTATCTTCGATGACGATAACATACTCTAGTAAAGGGAATTTATGGAAATTAGCCCTAAGTTTTTGTAATTGAATTTTATTACGCACCAAAACATAGCGTAAAGAAGCATGAATAGTGATATGTTCAATAGTCTCTTCTGATGAATTATGGTACAAAGGCACAGTGCAAGCTCCCATACAGAGAATTGCAAAATCACAAACTAACCAATCATGACAAGTTATAGCTAGGAGTCCTATATTTTCCTTAGGCTTCGCACCTAATCTTTCAAGCCCTAAACTTACCTTTTCAACCTTCTCTAAAACTTCTATCCAAGTCAGCTCTTGAAGCTCACGCTGAGGTCTTTTAAAATAACGAACCAGAACCTTCTCACCAAATCTCTGAGCCTTAGTGAGAAATAATTCAGCTAAGCTTTTATATTTCATTATCTAGTAAATTGTACCCACAGAAATGATTTTTTAGCGATAATCGAAGAAATTCAAATCACCCCTCACCTTCAAAGCAAGTGACTGCTAGTATAGAAATTAGTGAAAACTTATAAATACTCAGCAAGAGATTCTAAAGGTAGAATCGCGAAAGGCGAGCTAGAAGCTACAGATATAGCTGCTCTTAAAAATAAACTGAGAAATCAAGGACTCTGGTTAATTTCACAGAATAGTTCTCAACAATCATTATTACCATTTCTAGAAGGTTTTTTCGATAAAAAAATAGGACTAAAAGACATGGTAGTCTTCTCAAGACAGTTTTCTGCCATGATAGAAGCTGGGATAGCCATATTAAGAGTACTTACAGTATTAATCCAGCAGACAGAAAATCCTAAGCTAAAAGCCATATTACAAGAAATAAAAAGAGACATAGAACAGGGTGTACCTCTCTCTGAATCTATGCAGAAATTCCCAGAAGCCTTCGACTCACTTTATGTCTCTATGGTTAAAGCAGGTGAGCTAGGTGGTGTCTTAGATGTAGTTTTAAATAGAGTCGCTGGTTTTCTTGAATCCCGCAGTAAATTAAGTAATAAAGTTAGGACTGCACTTACTTATCCCGCGAGTCTTTTAGTGATTTCCATATTAGTAGTCTGGTTTATGCTGACATTTATATTACCGAAGTTCTCTGCGATATTTACCAGTACTGGTGGTGAGCTACCAGCGTTTACACAGTTTCTAATTAATATAAGTAATGTTTTACGCTCACCTTTTATTTTGGTTATCATCGCGTTTATTTGGTTTGCAGTAAATTATGCACACTCCTATTATCGATCAGAGGAAGGGCGCTTAAAAATAGATACTTTTTCACTTAAGATTCCCATATTCGGTCCTATTTTAAAAAAAGTCGCTATCGCTAGATTCTCTAGAACCTTCGGAACTCTTATAGAGTCTGGTGT
>RFQS01000216.1 GCA_009924885.1 Pseudomonadota bacterium
CAAGTAAAAGAGATATTAAAATTAACTCCCTGACTACAGAGAAGGAATTTAAAGAATTACAAACAGGCATCAGCGAGGAAACTAGGAATATAGCTCGCACTCAGGACTCAACAGGAAAAGCAATTCCAGCAGTTCAAGCCCGCATAGATAAAATGCGTAAAGAGGTAAGAGAAAATACAGTACCCGAAGCTGAACAGAATCAAGAAAGAGATGTGGAAACTAGTTCTAACACTAGCGTGCAAAAACTTGACACCAGCAGAGCAGCTCTTAATGAAAGAATTTTAAAGCTAGGAAAAGCGACAAAAGATGATAGTGGAACTTTCAATGCCGCACAAAAAGCTAAAATTCAAAAAGAAATTACAGCTCTGCAAACAGAAAGGGCTCACATAGATAAAGAAACTAAAATCGTACAGCTCTCAAATGGTGCCATGATTAAATATAAAGGTTCTGACCTTGTGGAAATAGGCCCTGGAGATGCTCAGGTATACGAACAGAAACTTAGTGCTAACTATAAAAATAACGTTAGAAAAGTAAAAGACGATGGGACTCTTAGCACCGACACAGAGACAGAAGCTACTCGTGCAGATGCTTACAAAGAATTTAAAGCTAGATATAAAGCACAGACAGGCAAAAAGCTAGAGCTTAAAGAAAATCAAAGACTAGTAATGTATAAACAAGCAGATGATGTTATTTATCAGATTATAAAATCTAGCCTAGATGATAAAAATAATCGTACTACCGTTATAAGTAATGAAATTAAAGAAGCTAAAGCTAAGAAGAATGACACTGATAAAGAAGTAGAAGGCTTAAGTGGCATTAAAGATCAAGGAAATATGGAAGTTAGAAAATTTAGTTTCAACGAAGTAGCTTCAGCAGAACAAATAAAAGCAGTTCAGGCAGAGGTCACAAGAACAGAAGCGACCCAAGACTTTGCATTGAAAAACATAAAGATTAGCAAAGGTCAGCAAAAAGGAAGCGGACGTCAAAGCTTTATCGCCTATGAAATTAACCCTACAGACGAACAGCTTAAATTACTCCGTAGCACTAGTATGCGTAGAGCATTTACAGAAAACAAAGATGGACCTTATGCCATCTCCAAGCATGATTTAGCAACAATTAATAAAGAATTAAAGCAACCAATGTATGAACCTGTAATAACTCACTTAAACAATGGTGGTAAACTCTCCGATATTTTGCTCAATAGTGCAATTACACGAGGTCAGTTAATAGACACTAAGTATACTCCAGAGATAAATAACCTTAGATATAAAGCTCTTATAACCTATTTAACAAAGTCTGAAAATAATGATGGCAGAGCTCTTATCCGTGCATTACAAGAGAACGGTGAAATTTTAGCACCTTGGGTAAATTTGATTAACGATGGTATCAATACTCAATAGACTCATTCGCCTAATTTCCCAAAACCATGCAAAAATGATCATATATGATCATCGCAGTAGACGGACCAGCAGGCAGCGGCAAAAGCACTATCTCTAAATTAGTAGCTAAAGAGCTAAACCTTCTATACATCGATACTGGAGCCATGTACAGAGCAGTTACCTTTATGTGGCTGCAAACTCAATTACTAGCCAAGCCCTATTTAGAAGAAAAGCTAATCACAGACAATGACGTAAGAAAAGCTATTAAAAAAGAAATCCTTTATAAACATCACGAAAAAGCTCTACAAATAATCTGCGACAATATAAAAATCAAATTAGAAACTTCTGACTCTGGCTTAAAAACCTTTCTTAATGATATAGATATCAGTGAATATATTCGCACAACTTTAGTTACCCAAAATGTCAGTCACATAGCAAGTTACAAAGAAGTCAGAACTTTCCTCGTAGATGAGCAGCGCCGAATTTCTCAAGGCACTGACGTAATCTTAGATGGTCGGGACATAGGAACAGTGGTTTTTCCTTTCGCTGATTATAAGTTTTTCCTCACAGCTTCAATAGAAGTCCGTGCTAAAAGGCGTTTGGAGGATATGAAAAAAATAGGCGAAGAAATTAGTCTAGAAGAATTATGTGCAGATTTGAAACGTAGAGATCACTTGGATAGCACCAGGGAGGAGGCTCCGCTGCTTAAAGCTCAAGATGCCTTAGAAATAAACACTGATAAATTCAATATTGAGGAAGTTAAAAATCAGATTTTAAATATTGTTCGCAGCAACTGAACATCTTTTTCATAAGATCAAAACTTACGTAAAATAAAAAAGCTGCTAAAATTTTCCCCATGACGACTACTCAAACTTTAGATACTTTTTCTGCGATCACCCAAAGACGTTCAGTTAAGCACTATGATCCAGATTACAAGATGAGTGAAGCTGAAGTAAATAAGCTTTTAGAATTAGCTATCCTTTCACCAACTTCTTTTAACATGCAAAACTGGCGCTTCGTCGTCGTTCAAGACCAAGCTCTTAAAGAGGAGATCTGGCTGGCATCTGGGAAACAAAATCAGATAAAAGAAGCTTCTTTACTATTAATTCTCTGTGCAGATTTAAATGCTCATGAAAGAAATCCTGAACGCTACTGGGCAAACGCACCAGAACAGGTTAGTGCTGCGATAGTTCCAATGATTAAAGGCTTCTACAAAGATAATGCTCAATTACAGAGAGACGAAGCCATGCGTTCTACAGGCATAGCCTCTCAAACCCTTATGCTTGCAGCTAAAGCCATGGGTTATGATTCTTGCCCAATGGTCGGCTTCGATCCAAAGAAAGTAGCTGAGATCATTAAATTACCTGAAGATCATATAATCAGCATGCTATTGCCTATCGGCAAAGCCAAAGAGCCAGCACGTGAAAGAGCAGGGCAGTTGCCTTTATCTGAAGTAGTTATCACTAATACATTTTAAGAGACCGCTGCACAACTTCATTTTCTGCGTTCTAATTATTTCTCTTGGGCGTGTAGCCAAACGAACAAGTTCAAGGCTGAGGAGGACGAATGACCGCAGTGTACTAGTGGTACATGAGGATCATGAGGACGACGAAAACGCAGGAATTGGAGTTTCGCTACACGCCCCTCTTATATTTAAAATAAGTATATTTAGCATTTATAAACGCAAGTTGAAGCCCTAGATTGCCGTCTAAGATTCCAGCACGAATAAAATATTTATATAAAAATGCGTAAACTGCTTTCAGGGATGCAAGTATTGAACTAGCTTTCTTATTACTCAGGCGAGCATAATTCATAAAAGCAGCTTCTAACTCTTCAATAGAATTATAAGAATAATGATCTAATGGGTAATTAAGATTTCTGATAATTTTCCTTTTAAGCTTCGGATTAAAGAATTTAATTAAAATATCAGCAAAAGAATTTTTAGTGACATAGTTTTGACGAGTTTCATCCCACAGCTCAACACTTTCATGCACAGGTAAATCCTGAAAACGCCCAAAGCCTTTCTCAAAAAGCCTTAGCTGATAATCTGGATAAAAGCCACCATACTTAACTAACTGCTTACCTATAAATAATCTACGTGGAATTTTAAAGCCCAAGCTCTTTTTATGCTG
>RFQS01000217.1 GCA_009924885.1 Pseudomonadota bacterium
GTCACTGGTGTCTGTCATACCAGGTAAGGTATTAAGTTCTAGTATATAAGGATTATATTCAGTGTCGTGAGGTGCTGTCTCTGAGCTGTTTTTTACTTCAATAATGAAATCCACTCTAGCAAAGCCAGAGCACTCTAAAGTTCTGTAGGCTTTAAGAGCCGCTCTATGAATTTTTTCTGTAAGTCCCTCTGGAAGTACAGCTGGTAGTTCAAATTCTGTTAAACCAGCAGTGTATTTAGCTTCATAATCATAAAACTCTTTTTTAGGCGTTAATTTTAAAATTGGTAAAGAGATTAAATCACCGTCAATAAGAAGCTTTGGGTTTTTTTTTAATTCTTCTGGATTTAGGTTTAGCTGTTTATACAGTTCTTCATCGTATGGAAGTATACTAGTCGTAACTTCTATTCCTTGAGTATACGGTTCTATAAAAGTTTTAATATGTGTTTTAGCTTTGAGCTCAGTTTCTAGCTGAGGTTCTGATAGAAGTTTTTCTTTAAATTCAGCTAAGGAATTTATTTTTTCTACTCCTACACTAGAGCCTTCGGCTGTAGCTTTTAGAATTATAGGAAATTTATTATTCTTGTTTTCCTCTGCTGGAACTGTTTTCTTTGGGTCGTTCTCGTTTAATAAATCTTCTAATTTTAAGTTAGGAAAAACATCTAAGTTATTTGCTTTAAGTAAAGCTTTAGTAGTAAGTTTATTCATACAGTTTGCACTCGCTTGAACATTAGAGCCCGTGTAGGGTATCTCTAATAATTCAAGAAAGCCTTGTATACAGCCATCTTCACCGAATCTACCATGCGTCATCAAAACAGCCAAGTCGATTTGATTTGCGACTTTAAGCTCAACTATTTTCTTTAAATCTTCTCTAGAACTGAGGTGTAATGCATCAGTATTTTTATAACCTGCTGAAACTAAGCTGTTAGCTACATTTCGCCCTGATCTTAGAGCGACCTCTTTTTCCGCTGAAAAACCTTCGTCAATGACGAGAATTTTAGAGGTCTTACTGATTATGTTTGGTTTAGTGGAGAGCATGTTTCAATTATAGCTAAACTCTTTAATTGCAAAATGCTAGGATCTCATTTTAATGCAAGAGACTAATACACAGACAGCTGTGCTTTACCTAACTAATCGTTGTAATCTCTTCTGTGACCATTGCGATATGAGTTCTGGAAATCCTCTATTAAACGAGTTGTCTACGCCTGAAATATTAGCATTAGCAGCTAAGCTAATATTTCAGGGAATAAAAAATATTTATTTATCTGGAGGAGAGCCAGTGCAGCATAAAGATTTTTTTAAAATAGCTCAAAGCCTTATAGATAAAGGCTTTAAAGTAAGTGTAATTACTAATGCGACTTTCAGTGAAGCTTATTATAAAAAATTTTTAGATATTAAGTTCGATAGCTTTCTTTAAGTGATAGTGACAGAGAGATTCTAGAGGCTTTTTTGAAAAAGAATTTTAAGAGAGAAATAGGAGTTTCGCTACATGTCCGTAATCAAAATACGAGTGAAATCAAGCCTAATATTCTTACGCCAAGCTTATACTCTCGCGCAGAGAATCTTTTAGAGATTATGGCTGATGGAGAGTTTCGTAATGGTGGGTTTAGGTCTCAGATACACTCTGTCTAACCTGCATCCCCAGCTTATCCATAAGCTGAAAATCTTTTCCAGTGCTTGGATTATCTGTAGTAAGTAGTTTATCACCAGAGAAAATACTGTTAGCCCCAGCTATAAAGCACATCGCTTGCAGTTCTTCTGACATCTCTAATCTACCAGCGGAAAGCCTTACTTGAGCTTTAGGGATCATGATCCTAGTCGTAGCGATGGTTCTAATTAACTCAAATTTATCAATAGGATTATTCTTCATCGTTTCATACATTGGTGTACCTTCTATAGGAGCTAAAAGGTTTATTGGTACTGAAGCTGGCTGAGGATTTAGTTCTGCTAGAGTTTCTATAAAACTAAATCTATCTTCTCTCGTTTCTCCAAGACCCAGAATTCCGCCACAGCAGACGTTAATCCCAGCTTCTTGGACTAGCTTTATAGTATTTAACCTGTCGTCAAAGGTTCTAGTCGTGATGACGTTAGCGTAATGTTCTTTAGAGGTATCTATATTATGGTTATAACTATGCAGACCAGCTTCTTTAAGTCTTTGAGCTTGGTCATCTTTTAGCATACCTAATGTTACACAGGGTTCCATGTTCATTTCTTTAACGGCTCTCACCATCTCCAAGACATTCTCGAATTGATAATTATCAGGTGCAGAACGCCAAGCGGCTCCCATGCAGAATCTAGTCGCACCATTAGCTTTAGCTTCTTTAGCTTCAGCTAAGACTTTTTCTACATTCATTAATGAATAAACTTCAGATTCTGTGTCATAGCGAGCTGACTGCGAGCAATATGAGCAATCTTCAGGGCAGGCCCCAGATTTAATATTACTTAAGGTACAGAACTGAACTTCATTTGGATTATGAAACTCTTTGTGTATGCTCTGTGCTTTAAAGATAAGTTTAGGAAGCGGTAGTAGATAATTTGTTCTTATCTCTTGCTTTAGATTCCTTTGGATTGTTTGAGTCATGGTTATTTAATTTAGCATTTTTAAACTTCACACCCTTAATTAAAGGTACTTTAGATGAAAAAATGGATTCAGCATCTTGATGACTAGCTTGAATGATAAACTCAGCTTCTTGAGGGTCTATGTCGAAATACTTAGAAATAACTTCTAATATTTCAGCTTTCATTTGTTCCATTACACCAGGGTTTACCTGCTGCCTGTCGTGAGTCAACATTAACTTCATCCTGTGCGTAGCCGTAGCAGCACTGGAGTCTTGTTTAGAAAATAAGCTGCGGAAAAACGTTTTAATAGCCATAAAATTACCTAAATATTGCCTTTATTTTACCGAAAAGCCCCTTAGCTTTTAAGTCCATGAAAGGTACATCAGTACCTAAAATTCTCATAGCTATATTCCTGTAAGCCTGACCAGCCGATTTATTCGGAGTCAAAGATAGTGGCTCACCTTTATTCGTCGAAATAACTATATCCTCATCGTCTGGAACTATCCCGAGTAGATCCACTGAAAGGATCTCACAGATATCACTTATGCTCATCATTTGATTAGCGTTTACTAAATCTGGTTTAATTCTGTTTACGATTAATTTATAACTGTGTAATTCGTTTCTTCTAGCTTCTAATAATCCTATGATCCTATCAGCGTCTCTTACCGATGACATCTCTGGAGTTACTACGACGATAGCTTCATCAGCTCCAGCTATACTGTTCTGAAAGCCAGATTCTATACCAGCTGGGCAGTCCACTAAGACTATGTCGAACATAAGTTTCAGCTCTGCAACTAAGGCTTTAATCTGCTCTTCATTAACGGAGTTTTTATCTCTTGTCTGTGCTGAAGGAAGTAAGGATAGATTCGGTAATTTTTTATCTTTAACTAAAGCTTGTTTTATCTTACAAGTTCCCTCGATTACATCTACTAAGTTGTAGACCACGCGA
>RFQS01000218.1 GCA_009924885.1 Pseudomonadota bacterium
AAATTTTTCAAAATAAATATCAAAAATATCAAAGAGTTTTCTTTATACATTCAGAGAGATTAAGCAAAGGGAATAGAAAAATGAATTTAGGATTAATAAGACCAGTTTATAAACAAAATAAAGAGTCTGATAACCTTTTGTCTAAATCTATTTCTCTTAATGCGAGTGCTGAGAAAGCTGCTCTATGGTTTAACCTTTATTCTAAAATGAAAACAGAGACTTATAGATAAATCATAATCTATAACAGAATTTTTTAAAAACTTATTCAGGCTTCTAGCTCTATAATTATCCTCATAATGAAACTTTACTCGGATTATAGGGTACTTCCATCTTTAAGGCTTGTAGATATGCCCCCATACGCTTTTGGGCAGTTAGATGAGCTAAAAATGGAAGTCGCCGCCGAGGGTAAAGAACTTATAGATTTAAGCCTAGGTTCACCAGATCGTCCTACGCACCCGACTGTGCTTAAGGCTTTATATGACGGTATGCAGAAACTGCGTAATCAGCAGTATCCTATTTTTAGTGGTTTACCTGCTTTTAAAGAACGTATCTGTGAGTGGTTTTCGGCTCGTTTTGGCGTTACACTTGATCCAGCGACTCATGTTTTACCGTTAATAGGTTCTAAGGAAGGAATAGGCCATCTAGCCTTCGCCTATATTCAGGAAGGTGATATAACTATCACACCAAGTCCTTACTATCCAGTGCATATGCGTGCAACAACGCTTTCTGGTGGACAGGTTTATGAACTACCATTAAAACCAGAGAATCAGTATGTCGGTGATTTAGACGCTATTCCAGAAGATGTTTTAATTAGAGCTAAGATTATGATTCTTAGCTATCCGCATAATCCGACAGGAGCCTCTGTGAATAAGGCTTACCTTAAGAAAGCAGTAGATCTTTGTAAGAGATATAACATCATTCTGCTTAATGATTTAGCTTATTCTGAGATTTGGTTCGATGAGCATAAATCAAGCTCAATTCTAGAAGTAGAGGGAGCTATGGACGTAGCGATAGAGTTTCATACTTTTTCTAAAACTTATAATATGGCTGGAATGAGGCTGGGATTTGCTTGTGGTAACCCAGAGATAATTCATACTCTTTATAAGCTGAAGACTAATTTAGATTATGGTGTCTGTATGGGTATTCAGGAAGCTGGTATTGCAGCACTTAATCTAGGTGACGATTATCGAGAAGAAATTCGTTTAGAGTATCAAAAAAGGCGAGATTACTTAGTTCCACGCTTAAGAAATATTGGTTTTAAACCTATGAATCCGAAAGGTGCTATGTATGTTTGGGTGCCGATTAATGTAACTTCGCTTGAGTTTGCAACTAAGCTATTAAAAGAGACTGGTGTCTCTGTGGTTCCTGGAGTGACTTTTGGGGCTAATGGTGAAGGGCATATTCGTATAGCGATGGTACAAGATGTGCCAGCCTTGGAGAGAGCTTGTGATGGTATAGAAGCTTTTTGCAAGAGCCACCCACTTGCTTTGCAGGTTTAGTGAGACCACCGCACAACTCCATTTTCTGCGTTCTAATGATCTGATTTCGGTAAAACTCGAAAAGCGAGATAAGTAAAACCTGTAATAATTAAAAATAAAACCCACGCTAAAGCACTCGCATAGCCCATTTCGAAATCTTCGAAGGCTTTTTGATATATGTACAGTGAATAAAAAAGAGTCGCATTCTTAGGTCCACCAGAGGTCATAACATAGGCTGGGACGAAATATTGAAAGACCTGAATTATGCCTATAACGACATTAAATAATATGACTGGGCTAAGTGAAGGTAAAGTGATATGCCAGAATTTTTGCCATTCGCTTGCAGAGTCGATTTCAGCAGATTCATAAAGATAAGTCGGGATATTTTTAAGCCCTGCTAAGTAGATCAGCATAGGGTTCCCTAATGACCAGAGGCTAATCATAACTAAAGCTGGCAGAGCTAAGTTTTCATCTGAGAGAAAGCTAGGAGTGTGAATTTTTTTAAATAGCCATATCCATGTAACGCTAGAAGCCACAATAGGAATGATAGTCGGAATATAGAATAGTGTGCGAAAAAAGCTAGAGCCTTTTATATCTTCTTGATTTAAGAGCATGGCTAGAGCGATAGCGACTATGGTTCCTAGAGAAAGATTCATGATGGCGAAGCTGAGCGTCACTCTTAGAGAGGTATAAAGGCTGTCGTCGCTAAGAAGCCTAGAATAATTCGTAAGCCCGATAAAATCAGGAATATTTAAACCATCATAATTAGTAAAAGACAGGCAGAGACTAGCGAGTAAAGGCCCTAGGAAAAAACAGAGGAACCCAAAAATCCATGGAAATATAAAGAACAGTGAAGTCTGAAATTTATCTAGCTTACTGCGTCGATTAACCATTTTTCGACCGTATAAACAGTGGCTTCTCTATTCGCTCTAGCGATACTATCAGTAAGTGGAATCTCTTTAGGACAGGCTTTTACACAGTTTTGTGCATTACCACAGTTATTTAAGCCATTATCTACTAAAGCTTCTATTCTTTCACCCTTAGTGCTAACACCGTTAGGGTGACTATTAAATAATACGGCTTGAGAAATCGCCTGAGGGCCGATAAATTCTAAATCATTAGTCCACTGCGGGCAGGCTTCTAGGCAGCAGCCACAAGTCATACATCTGCTCAGTACGTAATTTTTTTCTTGTTCATGAGGGTAGACTTTAGGTCCTTCTCCTAAGTCGTAGACACCGTCTATTTCTATCCAAGCTTTAACTTTTTTAAGAGCATTAAACATCTGTGATCTATCGACGACAAGGTCTCTTCTGACCGGGAATTTAGTCATAGGCTCTAATTTAATGGGTTGAGAAAGCTGGTCCACGAGAGCAGTACAGGCCTGTCTTACTTTGCCGTTAACTATCATAGTGCAAGACCCACAGACTTCTTCTAAGCAAGCACTTTCAAATGACACGGGAGTAGTAGCCTTACCATCACAAGTAGAAGGAAACTGCCTAGTCGCCATTAATAATGTCGTGACGTTCATACCGTCCTCATAAGGGACTTCGAATTCATCTAAGTATGGTTTAGAACTTGGTTCGTCCTGTCTTTTTACTGAGAATTTAACTGTTTTACTCATAGAGGTTTATAGAAAATATGATCCTAATTTAATTAGACCACTTTATATTAAAGATTTTAACATTCAGTACTAAGTTACTTTAATAATTTTTTTAGTACTTTTGAAGAAAAAGGAGTTGAGGTCAGTCTTCTTAACTAAAAGATAATATTATGTGAGAAGAATACTGGTAAATAGATAAGCAATCGGCTCATAAGGCTATTTTTTTTAATCTCAGGGGGGATTTCATCACGGCAAACCCACGAAAGATGAACTAAATATTAAGCTGTAAAACAGCTTCAAGGTAATCAGTGCTTAGAGCGGCTCGTTTTTGTTTAATTTTGATAC
>RFQS01000219.1 GCA_009924885.1 Pseudomonadota bacterium
AAAATCTCTGGATCTATGATTCCGACTACACTTGGGAAAAGCATCCAGTAATTAAACTCTCTATGGCTAATAGCCAAGTCGGTGAAACCGACACCATGGAGACTCGAATTAAAATCCAGCTTAACTATATCGCTGAAGAATACGGCATTGAGCTAGATTTAAAGCCTTATCTAGATATAGTTTTCACCGACCTCATCCACAAACTCCATACTAAGACGGGTATGAAAGTCGTAGTGCTGGTCGATGAATACGATGGTCCCATAACTAATCACCTAAATGATATCCCTAAAGCTAATGAGAACAGAGATTTACTGAGAAATTTTTATAAAGTACTTAAAGAGGAGGATAATTTCCTCAGATTTGTCTTTATTACAGGTGTAAGTAAATTTGCGAAAGTTAGTATTTTTTCTGGACTAAATAATCTTTCAGACCTTAGTATGAATGAGGATTTCGCTAGTCTTTGTGGCTACACACAAAGCGAACTTGAATCGTATTTCAGTGAACATTTAGATAAAATGGTAGAAAAATTTAAAAACAGACCCCAAGACCTTGAATTAGAAAAGGCTTCAGAGGTCGATAAAGAACAGATTTTAGCTAAAACTCGCTTCTGGTATAATGGCTTTCGCTTTACTAAAGATACTCTTACCGTCTATAATCCTTTTTCTATCTTAGAGTTTTTAAAGAATAAAGACTTCACTGAATTTTGGTTCGCTACTGCGACACCTGATTTTTTAACTAAACTGATTAATTCTCAAGAAGAAAACATTAAAGATCTAGATGGGATGTATATAGAGAGCTTTTCTCTTGATACCTACTCTGTTGATAATTTAGATTTGGTTCCTATATTTTTCCATACTGGATATTTAACTATTAAAGATTACAGAGTTAAATCCAGCACAAGCTTTCAGTTCACCTATCCTAATTTTGAAGTTAAGCAAGCTTTCCTGAATTCTTTTCTAAGCTTTAACCTAATCGACAAAAGTTCAAAATCAGCTAATCTAGAGAGACTTGCTGAATATATACAAGAAGGAAATATTTCAGACTTCATCGAAATTCTCAAAGAGTTTTTCCTTAGCCTAAATTACTATGATCATATAAAAAAAGAAAAATACTACCAAGGCATTCTCTATACGATACTCTACCTAACTGGCTTAAAGATTAATTCAGAAGAACCTACCAGCACGGGCAGAATAGATTTGGTTTTAAAGACAGATTCAGAGATTTATATATTTGAATTAAAATTAAATCAAACCGCCAAAGCAGCTCTAGAACAGATTCATAAAAAGAAATATCACGAAAAATATTTATCACTAAATACAAAAATCACTTTAATCGGGCTGAACTTTAATTCTGAAATAAAAAATATTGATGAATATCTCGTGGAGTCAGTGAACTAAACCCCAAGCATCTTAGATAAATCTTTAAAGAAACCCTCTATCCCTAAACACTCCACGCCATTTTCTAGAAATAACTTCTTATCACCACCATAAACCATATAGGCTTTAGCCTCAGGATAGTCTTCAAGAAAGAGTTTTAGACTTTTCAGATCAGTAGAATTTACAGACTTTGAGCGTTTTACTTCTATAGCAAGAAAATTCTTAGGTCCATATAAGACGAAATCCACTTCTTGACCATTAACCGTCCGCCAATAGTAAATTTTACAGCCAAGCTCATAATATTCATTGAGTGCGATTAGCTCCTGTAAAATTAAAGTCTCTAAAGCGTGTCCCTCTATTTCTTCTAGCGAATCTAAAAAACCTTTCGGTCTCACTGACTGGTAAACTCCCACATCAAAAAAATAAAACTTAGGATGATCTATTAATTTTCGCTTCGCCCTTCTACTAAAAACTGGTAAGCGATAGCTTAGCAGCATATCCTCAAGTAAATCAAAATAATTAGAAATAGTTCTAGCATTGATCCCCACTTCTCTTGCGACAGTAGAAATATTTAAAACACTTGCCTGCGAGAAGCTTGCGGCTTCTAAGAATCTACTAAAAGCCTCTAAATTTCGGCTCAGCCCTTCTTGCATAATTTCTTCATAGAGATAAGTTTTGGCGTAAGAATTAAGATACTTAGTAGCCACAGACTGACCAGCTTTATATATAGTCGGCAGCATTCCTTTACTTAAAGCCGTTTTAAGCTCAAAATCTTTTTTAAGCTCTCGTGAAGTCAAGGGATACATATGATAAGTATGTGCGCGCCCAGCTAGAAGGTTCACACCTAGCTTTTTTAATTTCCTTGCACTAGAGCTAGTAAGTATAAATTTATAACCCTTCTCCTCTACCAGCCTGTGAACTGTATCTAAAAGGACTGGTGCTTTCTGAATTTCATCTAAAATTATCCAGCCCTGATATCCTGGCGGAATCAGCCTTTCAAGATTCTCAGGTCTAAGATTAAATTCCATTTTAATCTCTGCTTCAAGCAGGTTAAAAATAATCGAATCTTTAACGTTATTCTTCAGCCAGTAACTTTTACCAGTGCCCCTCGCCCCGAAAAGAAAAAAACTATTCTGATTCTCTAATGGTTTTTTCAGCAACCGATCGTACATAATTAATATTTTACCCTGAAAACAGAAACGCTATTTCCAAAAATACTAATTTTTCAGAAACAGCATTTCTACTAATCTATTAATCTCAGACACCGCATAAAAAGGCACACTTAAAATCCCCTCTTCAAAGCTAAGTGGATTAGCCGAAATTCTAATACCCAATGGCGCTTTATATTTATCCATAAAATACCTAAGGCTCTTAAGCCTGCCTCGATGAGAGGCTTTCACCTCAACTGGAATAATTTGTTTGCCTATTTCGAGAAGATAATCTATCTCGGCACTTGCATTTTTAGCATCATTAAACCAGTAGTAAAGCCTCCTCAAGTCATACGGATCCACATAAACTCTCAGCTCTTGCCCGACGAACTGCTCTGTGATTAACCCTGAGCTAAAATCACTTATATAAAGGCTTTCATTATTAGCACTGAGAAGATTTTGCACTAAACCACAATCAAGACCGATAATTTTAAAATCACTATCAGAAGCATTTAGCTCTAGTGGAGTCACAGCCCCACTAGTCGCCCTTACCTTAGTAAATAGATGTGCATCAATTAAATGCTCTAGAGCTAGCTTTAAATGAGTACTCTTCGATTCTGGGTCTAGCTGTGAATATTTAAATTTCTTAGAAATAAGGTGTGGAGCACGTTCAAAGCTTTTACGTAGATAATAGAATTCAGAGTTTTTACCATATTTGCGAAAATCATCTATATAAGTATTTAAAATCTGCCTCTGTTCTCTAAAAGCTAAAGGGAACTGTTTATCACTATTTAAATACTCTCTAAGCACAGCTGGCATACCACCAAGCAGTAAATATTTCTGCACTTCGGCTAAAAGCTTTTCATGCAGAGCATTCCCAGAAGATGTT
>RFQS01000220.1 GCA_009924885.1 Pseudomonadota bacterium
TTTTCAGATGTGACAGCGGGGCTGTCTGACAACTGAGCTAAGTGTCCTTAACGAAGTATTATAATAACAAAAAATGCTTTTTTGCAAAGTAATACTTCTAAACAATTCACAATCTTTTAGTAATCAGACTGATAACTCACTGACCTATTCAATTCCAGATGAATTAAGTGAAAATATCGCTGTAGGTTTTTTTGTTTTTGTTCCTCTCTTAGATAAGGTACTTACAGCTTTAGTTATTGAAATTTTAGAAGATGTGCAGGCCGAATTTAAAATTAAAGAGATTATAGATTTAATCGACCCAAAAATTCATTTAAATAAAGATCTGATTGAAGTTATTAAATATACTGGTGATTATTATGCTATCT
This sequence comes from Pseudomonadota bacterium, assembly GCA_009924885.1. Lineage (GTDB taxonomy): Bacteria > Cyanobacteriota > Vampirovibrionia > LMEP-6097 > LMEP-6097 > LMEP-6097. Next base: position 366 of record RFQS01000220.1, read on the forward strand.
ACAGTAATAAATACTGCAAATATTCCTAATGCTGAAAAAGAAATCTATTATTTGCATCTCGAAACAGAAGAAACTCAAAAAAAAAGCAAAACAAAAGATATTACAAGTGAGTCTCTAGATTCAAGGCTCCGTAATCTTACAGATAGTATAACTTTAGATGTTCTAGAAAAATTAAAAAACTGCCGTGGACAAAAAGCTAAATTCAATAGGCTTAAAGCTCTGTGTAAAATACCCACAAAAAAATTAAATCAAGCTTTAGCTAAACTTCAATCAAGCAGCTTAATTGAAATTAAATATCACTATAATTTCAAAGCAGAAGCCCCACAAAGAAATTATTTAGAAAAATTTGAGGATTATGATTTTAATGAAAAAGAAGATGGAATTTGTCAAGAATCAATCAATCGCTTATCGGCAGAACAGGAGGCTGTTTACCAACGTATCAAAGAAAATAGTGCTAAAGAAGTAAACCCCATAAAAAACTTCCTTATCCACGGCATTACTGGCTCAGGTAAAACAGAAATTTATTTTGAGCTGATTCAAGATACTTTAGAAAGAAAAGAGAGTGCCATTCTCTTAGTGCCTGAGATATCTTTAGCCCCACAGCTTATAGATAGATTAAAGCAGCGGTTTCCAAATCAAGAAATTTTGATCTGGCATAGTGCCCTTGATGAACAAGAAAGGCTGTATAGCTTTATGAAATTAATGACAGAGGAATCCGTCATAGTCGTAGGAGCGCGCTCTGCAATATTTTCACCAGTAACTAATTTAAGTTTAATTATCATGGATGAGGAGCATGAAAATTCCTATAAACAAGATCAGCCCGCACCTCGCTACCACACACGAAATATCGCAGAGAAAAGAGCTGAGTTAAATAATGCTTTGCTGATTTTAGGCTCCGCTACGCCTTGCATAGAATCCTATCAGAAAGCAGCTTGCAGCAAAACTCATTCCAGAAATGATTTTACAGATACCAAAAATAAAGATAGCCATCAATCATCAGCTTGGATGCTACTACACCTTAGAAAGCGTTATAACCAAAGCCCTCTCCCCAAGGTAGAGATAGTCGACATGAAAGAAGAATTTAATCTTGGCAATAAATCTATTTTCTCAAAAAAATTACGAGAATTAATGGAAGATCGTTTAAATAAAGGCGAAGCCACTATATTATTTTTAAATAAACGCGGGAATTCCAGTCATGTATTCTGCCGTAATTGTGGCTACATTTATAAATGCAGCCACTGTGACAGTAAAATGGTCTACCACTCAGATAAACATATACTTATCTGTCACTTGTGTAATCACAGCGAGAAACACCCCGATAGCTGCCCTGCCTGTGCTTCTAACTCTATTAAATATTTTGGTTTGGGGACACAGAAATTAGAGGAGGAAGTTAGGAAAGCCTTTCCTACGGCAAAAGTAGCAAGATTAGACAGTGACACCACTAAAAAGAAAAATTACCACCTAGAGATTTTTCAAAAATTCAAGAACCAAGAAATAAATATACTTATCGGCACGCAAATGATAGCCAAAGGATTAGACAATCCTTTAGTCACCTGCGTAGGAGTAATAGCAGCGGATTCCTGTTTCACACAGCTTGACTATCAAGCTGAAGAGAAAGGCTTTCAGCTACTCACACAAGTTTCAGGAAGAGCTGGCAGAAAAGATCGAGAAGGAAAAGTTATTTTCCAGTCATATCTAAATAACAAACCCAGCCTACTTTTAGCTCAGGAACAGGATTATGAAAAATTCTATGCAGAAGAAATTAAACTCAGAGAAGAATTTAATTATCCACCCTTTAGTAAATTAATTCGCTTTATCAGTAGTAGTGAAGATGAGGTTCTTGCGATAAATAATATAAATAAGTTCCATGAGCTAATCTATGACTACTTTACAGAAACCATTAAGGAAACAGCAGCTCCCCTGCAGCTACTTGGACCGAGTCAGTGCCAAATTACTAAAATTAACAAACAGTATCGCTATCACCTACTCTGCAAAATCGCTCTCAACAGAGCAGATATCGCAAATAATTTAAAATCACTCTTCCTTAACCATAAAGCACTGCACAGAACTCGCTTGGTTATTGATATAGATAGCTGTAGTTTATTTTAAATACTGGGCATATCGCCGAACTCCAATTTCTGCGTTTTCGTCATCCTCATGATCCTCATGTACCTTGAGTACACTGCGGTCATTCGTCCTCCTCGGCCTTAAACTTGTTCGTTCGGCTACATGCCCATATTACTCACTAAAACAGAAGACATATCTGGCTCAATACCAAATTTAATAGCCTTAATAGCAGCTTGAGTTCTATCTACTACCCCCAATTTCCCAAGAATACTTCTGATGTGCGTCTTAGTCGTAGCCAAGCTTATATATAATTCTTTTGAAATTTGGAAATTACTTTTGCCGCTAGCTACTAATTTTAATACTTCTAATTCTCGATTCGATAAAGAAAAGTCCTTTAAAAACAGTTTATCTGTAAAGGCAGTCGAATCTCTCTCTCCATGATTAAATAATTTAGTTACTAATTCATTTGACATACAAACATTAGCAAAAAATCCTGAATCTATGCATTCCAAAATTTCATGATAATTCTCATCAGCAGAGAAAAATAGAATCTTAATAGCTGGATTTATTTTTTTAACTAAACTTATTAAGCTTTTCAGACAGATACTATTCATCATCCAGTTCACCATAAGCAACTCAGGTGAACGCTGCTGAATGATTGTCAGCAAGATATCTTCATTATCAGCTTCAGCCACCACTTCCACATTACCGTAAGATTGAAGGTAAGACCTCATTCTTAAACGAACCTCTTCATTATCATCACAAACTACAGTTCTCATTCCCGTACACATATCAGCTCTCCTCTTTTTTCTCGGATCTAAGACCTCTTCGTTTAGATCCATGATTTACACACAAAACAAAATTAACACTATATTAATTTTTATAATACCTAAACATTATATAAAATTTTAATAAAAATTAGGCTCCTAATTAAAAATTCATTCCTAGGGACGATAGTTGAATACTTAAAATTCACTTAG
>RFQS01000023.1 GCA_009924885.1 Pseudomonadota bacterium
CATATCTTCATTGATTTTATCACCAAAACCAAGTCCAGCAAAGATTCTTAGTGTAAATATCTATCGGTATTTACTTGCTGGGGCTGGCAACAGTCCCTTTATGAGAAATTATAATGTCACCAGACTGTAAAACAGTATCAGTCTCATATCCTTCTTCTAAAGCCTCTATATTAAAAGGATACTTGCAGTCTTTTGTTTTAATGACTTTGACCATGCTTTGAGTAATTTTTTTAGGACGCAATATCTTAACCAATAAATCTAATGACTCTGTGCTAACGCCGTCAAACTTTACTTCATCCTCTTGCAACTCAGGGTCATGGTAATTTAATTGAAGTCTCTTTAAGTCAACATCAGAGTAAGGAATTGACCAAAGTCTAAAATCAGCTTTATCTTCTCTCTCAAAATTAGAGAAAGTCTCTTTTTCAATAAATTCTATGTAGCTGACATACTCTGGATAAGGCTCTTGTTCTCCTATTAAGCCACTATGCTTTAAGTCCTTGCTATTACTTTTAAAAGTTTTTTTTAAATACTCTGAAAAAAAAGTAAACAAAGGAGACTCTTTTACTAAAATAATCAAACTGAATCTGAGATTACAGAATGGCGACCATATAGCACCTAGATCAAATATTGCTAATAATTTCCAGTCGTCAAACAATACTTGCTTTATTTCTCTATCATTGCCTTTTCCTGAATTGAGAAAAGATTGAGGGAGTATTAAATACTGTTTCTCGTTACTTGGATTAATATGCTGTGATATGTAATCTGATTCACTACAACCAGTAAAACCTATTGGATATTTTTTTTGTCTTCAATTAAGTCAAAGAGATTGCCCATAACCTGTTACGCTAATTATCAAGTTTATCGCAAACTAATCTGTAATCATGCCAAATCAAATCACTCAAAAAGGTACTGATAATTTAATTCAGTGATTTCACCGCTCCCCGAACCTTCCGAAATCTAATTATAAAAAACACTAAAAGAGCAAGAAAACTAATAATATTTAAAACCATCATAGAGAAAGCTAAAGCCTTTAAACCCATCACTGGAATTAAGGTGTAATTTAGACCAGCCTTAAGCAAAATAGTTACAACCATTACATAGAGCGGTGTTCTGCTATCACCAAAACTATAAAAAGTTCTTACTAAAAACTCTTTCAGCACATAAGGAATAGCTCCTAAACTGAAATAATAAAATAGCGAGGAAACCATTTCTGTAGACCTTGCATTAAAAGCGCCACGCTCAAAAATTATACGAATAATCTCTTCATGCCATATGCAGCCTATAACTACTGCTGGTATACAAACCATTATCAGATTGAAATTTAGCTTTAAAAGCCTGCGCTTAATTTCATCAAACTTCTGCTGTTTCACAAGAACAGATATCTTCGGAAAGAAAGGTACTATGACAGCGGTAATTAAAATACCCATAGGCATCTGTATGAGACGACTGGAGAGAGTAACAGCAGTCCAAGAACCCTCCTCTAAACCCCTACAGAAAAAACCATCCACGAAAGTCATTATCTGAGCGAAACCTGTACTTAAAAGTGCAGGGTAAAGAATTAAATTAAAATCATGAATTTCTCGCTTATCAACTTTAATGCTTTTATTCCCTTTGTCCATAATCCTTTTAAAGGCAGGCCATTGAATAAATAAAGCAATAAGCCCTCCTACAGTAGTTCCTAGAGCAAGAGACATCCCAAAAAGACTTACATTACTTAACATCACTGCGACGATCAGGGTTATATTAGTAATCGCTGGGGATATACTCGACATAAAATATTTTTTATAAATATTTAGAAGAGCCCCGATAATCGCATTTGGTCCAGTGATCAGAATCAAAATCAAAAGCAGATCTATATTCGTCAAAGTAAGATTAAAGTATTCTAGGTGCTTAGCCTTATCAATAAAGGCGTTTAGGATATAAGGTTTCGCAAAATAAATAATTAAAGCTACTGCCGTAAAGATATACATAGACTGCCATAAAATCTTCTTGAGAAAAGGTTTCTGTGTAGATCTTTTAACTTTAGGCAGTATTGCCACCACCGAATTATAGATGGGACCACCTATACAGCCAAAAATAATAAAAATATTTCCAGTAAATAAGTACGCTAAATTAAAGGCATCAGAATAAACTGAAGTGCCAAAATAATGAGCGATAACTAGATCTCGAATGAGACCTAGAATCTTACTAATAAAAGTAAGGCTAGCGACAAGCCCAATTACTCTGAGCATGTTCTATACATTTTCTAAGCTTTTAAGCTCTTCAGCAAAGCTCTTATGAGCAGGTTTCACCGCATCATTAGATTCAGAGCTAGCATCCTTCTTGTTCAGACAGTCTACTCCAGGAAGCACCTGCCCTTCTAAAAACTCTAAAGACGCTCCACCACCAGTACTCACATGAGTGAATTTTTCTTTAGTGAAACCATATTTTTCTATAGCTGCAACTGAATCACCGCCCCCTACTATAGTCGCCCCACCTTTAGCAGTAAGATTCATTAATGCTATCGCTATGTCTTTAGTACCTTCATCGAACATACTATATTCAAATACGCCCACTGGTCCATTCCATAACACAGTCTTAGACTGGCTTATTAAATTACTAAATTTGATTCTAGTCTCTGGGCCTATATCCATACCCTGCCAGTTAGAAGGAATTCTATCCGCTTCTAAAACCTTGGTCTCGAATTTATCTTCCCTGCCATATTTATCGAAAATGTTTATCTCGTTACCTTCTGCATCAATAGCAGGTGTTCCGATTACATCCTCTGGAAGTAATATCGCAGTATTATTCTCATCAGCCAAAGCACAGATATGACGAGCGACTTCTAACTGAGAATCTTCACAGATACTCTTACCTATACTAGCTCCTCTCGCTTTAAGAAAAGTGTAAGCCATTCCACCACCGATAATTAGAGTATCTACTTTCTTCACTAAAGTATTTAAGACTGCTATCTTACTGCTAATCTTAGATCCACCAATAATCGCAGTGAAAGGTCTCTCTGGGTTATCAAGCTTACTACCCAGCATAGCGACTTCCTTTTCCATAAGCAGCCCAGCTACCGCAGGATTAAGGTAACTAGCCACACCAGCAGTGCTGGCATGCGCTCTGTGAGCAGTTCCGAAAGCATCATTAACGTAAACATCAGCTAAAGCAGCTAATTTTTTACAGAAATTTTGGTCATTTTCCTCTTCCTCTTTATAGAATCTGATATTTTCAAGTAAACAAACCTGACCATCAGTAAGTTTATTAACTTCATTTTCGACTTCTTTACCGACAGAATCATGTAATTTTTTTACTTCAAAGCCAAGAAGCTCACTAAGACGCTTAGCTACTGGATCTAATTTAAATCTTTCATCTGGACCATTTTTAGGTCTGCCTAAATGCGTTACAAGAATCAGTCTAGCTCCTCTTTCTATAAGATATTTAATAGAAGGCAGTGCTGCTTGGATTCTTGAGTCATCTGTAATATTCAGATCCTTATCCTGAGGGACATTAAAATCAACTCTCATTAAAATCTTTTTAGATTTAATTTGATTTACGGCTAGGTCTTTTATCGTTTTTATCATAAAATTATTGAACTTTTAACCAGTCTATGGTCGACTCAGATATCTTCTGTAATATTACAGGAATTTCTAAACCTTTTAAACTCTCTCTATCAGCTGGAGGAACTAAACCTCTCTGATCCTTAACTAGTTTATGCTTAGCATCTATAATTAAAAATCTAGGAAAAGCAGATAAGACAAAGGTTTCAGCTAATTTATTCTGATCATCATATATCCAAGCCGCTGGTATCTGGGAATATTCATTAGATTTTTTTAGAAAAGCATCTACCGAAGCATGTTTCGCATCAGTGAAAAATACTATTTTCTGTTTAAACTTAGTTTTAGAACTATAATCCTGCATAGTTGCAAGTAAAGTCTCGCAGAAAACACAGTCTGGTTTAACTGCAATAAAAACCGTCTTGCTACGTTGATCTACAAAATCCACTAAATTTTTAACCTTTAAAGAACGGTCTCTGACTTTAGTCGTTCTAAGAAACTTAGATAAATTATCTCCCTCTTTGTATTTAGACTCATCTTCTCCTGGAACAGTACTAGCGGGGGAAGTAGGATTAGCTTTAGTAGAATCAGGAGCCTGTTTCGCTGTACTTTTAGGGTTAGGTTTGCCTTGGCTTGCCGCAATATCGCTATTGATTAAAGAACAAGACTGCGAGATTATTAATAATAGAAATGCTAAAGCGAACCTCATTAGCTATGATTTTACAATATTATGCCTGAAGAACAGAAAAAACACTACTTTCCAATAATTCCCTTCTTCTTATTAGGGATACTTATTATTAATAGTGCCGTACTCGCCTATAAATATATAAATTTTTATTACTTCAAGGATATACTTGCAGACATTCATTCACTAGCCTGTACTACAGACTGTGATGCTGTAATGCTTTCTAAATATGCTCTGCTATTCGGTATTCCTACACCTATTTTTGGCTTAATAAGTTTTAGTCTACTCTGCTATATGTTTTCAAGAATACATTTCGGCACCCAGCACCCAGACCTAAAAACTAAAATTGATAATGAAAACGCAGATAACCCTGAATCGTCTCAAGATGGTAATACTGAGCAGCTTGAAAGTGAAGTGGAAAAAATACAGAGAGTCTTTGAAACTTTTTTAATACTTTTAGTCTTAATAGCACTGTCTTATATGTATATTATGTTCTTTAAATTAGAGCTGGTCTGTAAATTCTGTATGCTTTCGCATATAACTTTATTTTTATTTGCTGCTTATTATTTTATTTACTATAAGAGATTTTCAATTTTATCTTAGTTCTTTCATTATAAGTGAATCCCATGGGCACCAAAGGTTGCCAGGTAGAAAGGCTCCACCAACTTCGTCCAAATGTTCTTCTGTATAAGAGATCGACGCATCACAAACTTCCATCGCATTCTCAAAGAACGAAATACTGTATGGGGCCAAATAAAAACTCCAATCTCGGTTGTAAGCCGCCTTTTTAGAAATTATCCTACCCATGACATGTACAGTCGCCTGCTCTTTGCCAGCAAGTATCGCTCTTGCAGTTTGAATTTTATCAGGATCATCAAGTCTAATAATAAAGGTATCCAATTGACCTCTCCGCTTGGTACTTTTTCCGTCCGTAAAAGAAAAATACCTAGGCTTCGTGGGGATACCCACATCTCCAGCGAAAACCTCATGCGGAAATACACTTAGTAAAGCTAAAAATACAAAACAAGACAATAAGAATTTAAACATTGCTAAATTTTAACATTCTCCGAGGAATTTTTGCTAACATTCACCCCAACTTCAACAGAATCTCATTAGCCTATATTAATTTAATCCTCTTAATGCTTCTATTAAACTTTAGCTCCTATCAACTCAATAGAATAACCGTTAGGATCTTTAACGAAGGCTATAACCGTAGTGCCATGCTTCATCGGACCAGCTTCTCTAGTAACCAAGCCACCTTTGGCTTTTATTTCCTCACATGCTTTATATACATCGTCCACTTCTAAAGCTATATGACCAAAAGCATCTCCTAGATCATATTCTGAACGTCCCCAGTTATAAGTAAGCTCTATAACAGTATTTTCAGCTTCATCAGCATAGCCTAAAAAACAGAGAGTAAATTTACCATCAGGATATTCCCTTTCGCGTAAAACTCTCATGCCAAGCACCTCTGTATAAAATTTCTTAGAAATCTCTAAGTCTTTTACTCTAAGCATGGTGTGGAGTATGCGCATATTAATCTAGGAAATCCGCTTGCTTACTTAAAATCATATTATAAAGCGGCTGAAAATTAGCAAACATAGTTACTTCATTTGCAATATAAGTCCTAGCCTTAACTGCGACATCATGAGGAATAATTTTAGGCTTGCCCACGGCTTCAGCTAAAATCTGTGATTTACAGCACTTATCCATGAGTATAAACAACCAAGCCGCTGACTCCACTGACTTTCCAGCACTTAATAATCCATGATTTTGTAATATCACAGTAGACTTATCGCCTAATAAACCTGCGATATCATCTCCTTCGTTACAGTCTGCGACCACACCCTTGTAAACATCATAGATAACTTGATTCTCGTAAAAGGTACAAGCATCTTGGGTAATAGGATCTAGAAAACGTCCTAAAGTAGACCATGTTCTGCCATAAACAGAATGAGCATGAGCTACAGCATTAATCTCAGGTTTATGAAGATGAATTCTAGAGTGAATAGCGAAGGCTGCTTTATTAATAGCTCTCTTCCCTTCTTTAATCTCTCCCTCATGATTAACTAAAACCAAGTCTGAGACTTTAATTAACGAAAAATGCACCGACATCGGGTTTACCCAAAAACAGTCAGTCAATATCGGGTCTCTCACACTGATATGACCAGCGACACCTTCATCAAAACCATAATGCCCAAAAAGCCTAAAAGCCGCTGCTAAACGCTGTTTGCGGTAAAGCCTTTCCTCTTCTTTATCAGAAAAAACCGGTGGGGTAATTAAATCAGTATCTAAGCCTTTACCAAAGCTGATTTTAGAAACTATATCTGAGCTCGGCATATTAAACTGCAAGCTTCTGCTTCGCTATCTTCTGTACTAATTTCTCAGCTATCGATTTAAAAACCTTTGACACAGAGTGATTCGGATCTACAGCAGTAATCGGCTGACCACTATCGCCACCAGTACGAACCTTAAGCTCGATAGGAATAGCGCCAAGAAAATCTAAGCCCAGATTCTCAGCAGCAGCCTGACCACCGCCGTGAGAGAATATTTCAGATCTATGATGACACTGAGGACACTCAAAGAAACTCATATTTTCTACAAGACCTAAAATCGGCACACCCATTCTCTGGAACATCATCAGCCCCTTCTTCGCATCTAAAAGAGCGACATCTTGAGGGGTAGTGATAATAACAGTTCCATCTAGAGGGACATTCTGACAGAGAGTAAGCTGGGCATCACTAGTCCCAGGAGGCAGATCTATAATCAAGAAATCTAATTCACCCCATTCTACTTCTCTTAAAAACTGTTTAATAACGCCATCCAGCATAGGTCCACGCCAAATAGTAGGTTTATCCTCATCCACAAGAGTTCCCATGGAAATTAATTTAATACCATGAGCCTCTAAAGACATAACTTTTTTAGATTCGGTAATGTAAGGCTTCTCGGTTACACCAAGCATAAGATGTGCATTAGGACCAGTAATATCAGCATCCATTAAACCCACTTTCTTACCGAGTTGTGAAAGAGCTATCGCTAAATTCACGGAGCAAGTGCTTTTACCTACACCACCTTTTCCACTGTTAATAGCGATAATATGCTTAACACCCTCAACTGGTGACTTAGGAGCTAAGGCTCCTCTATTAGCAGTGCCACCTAGGGGTCTATGACCAGCAGCAGCAGTATCTGATTTCTGTGTCGTGTAAACATCTAATTCTTCGAAACCAAGCTTCTTAAGCTGCGACTCTAGCTGAGATATAATCTCTGATTTCTTTTTATCATCAGGCTTTTCCATTAATAGGTTAAAAACAACTTTTTTATCACCTATTACAGAAAGATCTTTAAAATTATCAGGGGCAAGGTACTTAGATATTATTTCTCTAGCCTGTTCAAGTTTTGTGTTATCCATAAACACATATTTTAACTAATACAGGTAACTCTAGTAAGGTATTTTCACTAAACAGCAGAAATTAAACTTCATTTTCAAATTTAACTAAGTGAAAAAATATCAATTTAATCTGCTTATTCCACTCATCAAAAGAGATATCTAACTTAAGCTCCTGTAAAAAATTTTTAGATTCATGCCAAACTTCAACTAAACTACGACGCTCCTCATTAATAGCTCTCACAATTACATAAGCAAAGCTCACTATATTTAATAAAGCATCATTCTCTGCCTTATTTTTTCTTTCATGTCCATTTACAACAACATCTATAACTGCATCTGGTAATTTCTGATTAAGTAGAAATCTCTTAGCAAGCTCATTTACACTAAAGCCAAGTATTGCAGATTCAGCACTAGCCGAATCCATTCCCATTAATTTCATCTTTTCTATTTCTTCATATGATCTTTCATCATTTATAACCAAAAGAAGTTTGCCCACATGAAAATTTAGACCTGTAAAGAAAGCCTCTCTAGGATTAGATACTTTCATCATCTCAGCTAAACCTCTGGCTATTTTAGCGTTCCAAACAGCATTTTTAAGTAAAGTTTTTTGATGACGATTCTTTACTTTTTTCACTAAATATAAATAATCAAGTAGAATGCTCGCCTCTGCCTCATCCCGAATAATGCTATAACCCAAGATCTGTACTAATCTCTGTAAATCAGCATCCGTAACTGGTTTTAAATCTTGAAGCTTCGATCTAATTTTAGTTCTATGAACTAATCTTTTAGATAAATTTTCTAGAGACTTAAGGCTCTGTATTAGTCGCGAATTTAAAGTATTAACATCATCAGCGAGATCTAAAAGTTCCCAAAGCTGCTTCTGATTAGTCGGCAAAACAGAAGTATCGCTTAAGAGCTTAGATATCTTAGTTTCTACCTCCGTAGATTTAGTTAAAAATAAAGCATGATCTTTAACAATATTATTCATGCTCTCTACATGGACATTTAGGATAAAGCTCCTATTCAGTTAAAAAGATTAATTTTTTAAGAAGAGGGGGCTTAAAGTATGATTCTTTGATATAATTCTCGTTCTGGATATCGAATATGGCGAAGAAGAAACAAGATAAAGTAAAAATTATACTTGAATGTACAGAAGCTAGAGCTGCTGGGGTTCCGCCGTCTCGCTATGCTACTACCAAGAATAAGAAAAAGCATCCAGATAAGCTGAAAGCTAAGAAGTATAATAAATATCTACGTAAAGTAACTGAACACGTAGAAATTAAATAGTTTTTCTTATTTAGCGTGTTATTTGCTTTTTAATAATTTTGAACTAGAAGATTTATATAATTCCTACGAAAAGGCTTACTCCTTTTCGTTTAGTACTGCTTGCTTAAATCCATTAAGTATTCATCAGGTGCTTAGCCTATACGAAGAAAAAGACCAAGAATTTTTATTAAAAGACCTTTTAAATCTAGAACTCGATTATTCTTCAAAATATGGTTTAGAAGAATTCTATTCTGCTCTTGAAAATATTTATAATCAGTATTCCAAGTTAAAGTTCCTCTCCACAAGCGGAGCTGCTGAGGCTATTATTTTATTATTTTCAAGCCTATTTACATTAGGCGATAGCCTAATAGTACAGAAACCCATATATCCCTCTCTCTATAAGATACCTGAAGGACTAGGGTGTAAAGTAATCGATTGGGACTTTAAATGGGCGGAAGATTTTAAACTTAACTTAGAATCTTTAAAAAAAATAATTAGTAAAAATCCTGAGGTGAAAGCCTTAGTAATTAATAATCCTAATAATCCCTGCGGTTACTGTTTTAACGAATTTGAGCTCAAAGAACTTATAAACATTCTTAACGGTAGATACTTAATCGGCGACGAAGTTTTCAGAGATATCTGCTTAAAACCCATTCCAGCAGTAGCTAATCTTTACGAAAAAGGAATCAGCATCTCTGATGTGAGCAAGTCCTATGGTTTACAGGGACTGAGAGTTGGTTGGATAGCGACACAAGACGAAAAAATAATCGAGAAATGTCTTTCGCAAAAAAGTTATTTTTCCCTTAGAACCTCTATTTTAAGTGAAAAAATCGCAGCCTTAGCTTTAAATAAACGAGAAATACTTTTAGAAAACTCTAAAATACTTATCAAGAGAGGATTAGATAAAATCTATGACAATCCTGATGTAATAAAATTAACTCACAATGGGACTGCTTGCAAACATGCAAGTTCAAGCAACGAAAACACAGAAATTGAAGATCACAAGCAATCCCAAGCAAGCTTTTTGAGTGAGGCTTCTATAGACTTACCTCAGGGTAGTTTTGGGGGGCTGTCTATGCTCGCTAAACTTAACTCTAATAAAAATAATTTAAAATCTTTAGCTGACGAAAACGCAGAAAATAAAGATTACCAGCAGTCCTCAGTAGAAAATTTTTTTCAAGAGCTCCTAGAACAAGGGATTTTTATACTCCCAGGAAAAGTCTTTGGGATAAAATATTCTGAGTATTTTAGATTGTCGGTACTGCGAATCCCATGATACCCTTACATAAATATGAGCAAGTTCATCTGGGTTTGTCGTAACTGTGGCCACGAAACTAATGGCTACTTTGGTCAATGCAGTAGCTGCGGAGCTTGGGGTACTTTAGAAAAAGAAACCATAATAAAAACGAAAACTAAAGCTACAGGAGTAAAACACAGCCTATTTGTAAATTCAGAAGATAAGATACTCACATTAAGTGAAATAGAAGAAGACTCTATACTTCGCTTAAATACTGGCTCAGAAGAATTTAATCGCGTTCTCGGTGGTGGCATAGTCCCCGCTAGCGTAAACCTTATAGGTGGTCAGCCAGGTATCGGTAAATCGACTTTACTCTTGCAGCTAGCTTTTTATTTCAGTCTAAAAAATTTAAAAGTACTTTATGTCAGTGCAGAAGAATCTTCTACCCAGCTTAAAATGAGAGCGAAGCGGCTGAGGAGGACGAATGACCGCAGTGTAATTTCCAGCGATGCCGAGTATGCGACACGAGTGTCGTATGCGAGCAAGCGGAAATACAAGCTCCGCTTATTGCAGATACATGAGGATCATGAGGACGACGAAAACGCAGAAATTGAAGCTGTACATCATGGGACTGCTCACAAACGAACAAGTTCAAGGCTGAGAAGGACGAATGACCGCAGTGTATTGCAGATACATGAGGATCATGAGGACGACGAAAACGCAGAAATTGAAGTTTGCGAGCAGTCCCAACATGAGGAGAATATTTTAGTTTATACGGAGAATAACCTCGAAAAAATTCTTGAAGCGATTAAAAACTCCGAAGCTAATTTAATCATAGTCGATAGCATACAAGCTCTTTATAACCCTAACCTAGATTCAGTTCCAGGTAATGTCTCACAAATTAAAGAATGCTGTTCCAACCTTACTAGAATCGCTAAAACTTTTAATGTACCAATTTTCATAGTCGGTCATATAAATAAAGATGGTGATATTGCTGGTCCCAAAATCCTAGAACACATGGTCGATACTGTCTTACAATTCGAAATGATTAAAGACGAGTCTCTCCGAATTCTACGCTCAATTAAAAATCGTTTTGGCAGCACTGATGAACTAGCCGTATTTGAAATGCGAGAAAATGGATTAAGTGATGTCAGTGATCCTTCACAGATATTTTTAAATCAACGTGCTGGTGGTATAGTTACGGTCATTAAAGAGGGACGCAGGGCTTTATTGGTAGAAGTACAGTCACTAGTTATATATTCTGACCAGCATAATCCTAGGCGCATGGCGAACGGTATCGATTTTACGAGATTACATCAAATATTAGCCATTATGGAAAAATACTTGAGCATACCCTTGGGTAAACAAGATGTCTATGTAAATGTCGCAGGTGGCCTTAGTATCAAAGAACCAGCCTCTGATTTAGCCATCGCACTCTCTATACTAGAAAAATCTGATTCCTCGGCTAATGATTTCATTGCACTAGGCGAACTGGGATTAGGTGGAGAAATTCGTCAAGTAAGCAATATAGAACTTCGATTAAAAGAAGCTCAAAAGCTTGGCTTCACTAAAGCCATAATCCCGACTTTAGCTCCTGAATTAAAAATCAATTTAATACAATTAAAAATAGAAATTATTGAAGTTAGTAACATACAAGAAGCGGCCACAGCTTTTAGATCCACCAAACACTCTAGTAGCTATCAAGAGCGTGTAATCGAACGAAACAGTTCAAGCCCGAGGAGGACGAATGACCGCAGTGTACTTAAGCAATCCACTGAAAAATGCTTAAAATAGCATTTTTCATCTTGCAAAAAAAGCCTGTGATTCCACACATTTGGCCAATTCTACAGGCAGATAAGCCCACTGTGAATCCTGCTGCCAGACTGGCTTTACCTCAGGACCCAACTCATAAACATAAAGACTTCTAATAATAGCGACAGCGTTCTCATTAGATAGACCCCGAGGATCATTTATCAACTTGGTTTTTAGGCGCATAGCATCTTTTTTACTCTCACAGAGTGCTGGCCCTTGATTAAAACCAGTATTTCTACATAAAATAGCCAGCCTGCCATCATCTCTCGGACAAGCTAGAACAAAATAATTTTCATGATTATTTTGTTTACTCATAAAAAAATAAGCCTCTACGTCAAGTGAAAACCCTTGTTTTTCACAACTTAATCTTATATTAATATATCATAATGCAGTGTAGGTATGTATTTTGCAAAAAATACATATTTTTCTAAAAAAATTAAATCGCTGAATAGCCTTGATAGGATAGAATATCTAGAGAAAAGATAAGGAGATATCTATGAATAAACTATTAAAAATCTTTACATCACTAGTTCTTGTTTGTGGTTTCACAAGCGTACTAAATGCTTGTAACGTTAGCAAAGCACCAGAGACTGTAGAAGATCAAGTAGAAGCGGTTGATGTAGAAGAAGTAGAAGCTACTGCTGAAACTGCACCAGCTACTGAAGAAGCTGCTGCTGCACCAGCTACAACAGCTCCAGAGAAGAGTGCTCACTAATAAGCTTAAATTTTATGGCTTAGGAATTGGACTCCGAGACGAGATTCAGAAAGATATTCTCAGTTACTTAGAGGCCTCTTCCAAACAAACACTAATTCAATGGCTGGAAATAATTCCAGAAAACTACATTAATAACGGGGGATTGCCTCGCAAGCGTTTCGAAGAAGTTCTTGCTAAGGGAGTCCCCCTTATTCCTCATGGGGTAAATTTAAGCATAGGCTCTGCCCCCCAAAACAAAAAACGCTTAGAGTTTGATTTTTATTTACTTAGAGGACTTAAAGAACTTTTTGAAGAAATTAAGGCTCCTTGGTTTTCCGATCATTTAGTTAACTCCAGAATCGGTTCTCATTATTTTCAAGAGCTAATCCCCGTGCCCTTTACAAAAGAAGCTGCGGAAGTAGTAGCTAATAATATTAAATATCTTGAGGATTACTTCCAGATTCCCTTTCTCTTCGAGAATCCTAGTTATTACACTAATTATGGTCTGCGTGAACTTCGCGAACAAACTTTTATAAACCTCGTACTAGAAAAGGCTCGCTGTGGTTTTTTACTGGATATTAATAACGTTCTTGTTAATTCTATGAATCATAGATATCTACCAAAGCCATTCCTAGACGACTTGGATCTCAAAAAAGTAGTACAGGTACATCTTGGTGGATTAAAACGTGGTTATACATCAAAATTAACAGGTCATAAAATTAAAGCTTTAGACTCACATGGTGAACCTGTTTCTGAGGTAGCCCTAGATCTTTTTTCTTACGTTATAAAAAAAACCAAAGTAAAGGCTGTATTACTTGAGCGTGATATGAATTTCTCGGAAGAAGGTTTTCTCGGACTAATCTATGAATTAAAACAAATTCGTAGAATTATGGATAGTAAATATGACTCAGAGGAAGAAAGCGAAACTGAAAAAACTAAGCTTGCAGCTGATCAAACAGAAAACCTTACTAATGCTGAACCCGTGGCACTAGAGACAGAAGCAAACAACAGAACTGCTTCATCCCTAATTGACAATAAAGCAGCAAATTTAAATATAAATCCTGTGTCTATTCCATCGACTAGCTCGATTCCCGCCGTTACGGCAGCTAATGATCTAACTAAAAACCAACTAGCGAATGACTTAGATTCCTTAAATGAAGAACTCGCAGACCTAGGATAAACCTAAGTAAACTGGGAAAATATCCTTTAATGGCAAAGCTTTATCAAATACAGCAAGAAATAAAAAAATACTTTATGGGCAAGACTGCTAACCCTAAAATCCTTTCCCCACAAGTCCAAAAGGAGCTTAGTATTTATAAAAGTCTCGCTTTAGAAAAAATAAATATCACCATGAAACAATGCTTTCCACTCTGTTTCAAAATTCTTAAAGACTACTGGGGAGAAATCATCGTCGATTTTTATCATAACTTTCCAAGTAAGTCGGCCATTTATCTTCAAATGAGCAAAAATTTCTCTGAATATTTAAAAAGCCTGAAATTTAAAATGAAATTTAGAAATGCAAACTTTCCAAAATGGTTGAACGAATTAGCAGAATATGAATGGGCCGAATTAGACCTTTCTACCTTTCATCCACAGGATTTTGTAAATGCTGAAAGAAAAAAAGATTTAAATGAGGGAGATTACGTTAAATTGATGAAAGCTCATAAGATTTTTAAATTTGATTACCCCATAAGTAAAATCGTTGAACATTTAAATAGCAAACGTAAAATCTATAATCTCGCTTTTTTTAAAAAACAGAAAGAAACTTTACTAATTTTCAGAGATAAACAAGATAAAGTAAGATATTTCCTGCTTTCACCTGGAAGTTATTTTTTAGTCGATAATTTAAGATATGGAATAGGACTCGGGGATTTATATGAAAAATTCATGGATAAATTTAATATCAAGGATAAAGAAAGACTGGATACTAACCAGAAAATCCAAAACTTACTCTCAAATTTTAAACAACAAGGGATTTTAACCTAAACTTAACCTAGTTTTGGATCTAATCTAATAGATAGGGTATGTCGACGCCATTTATTAATCCGTATGAGACCAAGGACGTAGTTGCCACGTCACTTAATAATCTTGATAAGCAAAGTCAAGACGTAATCTCTTATTTAGATGGACTTTTCTCATCTGAAACCGTCAAGGATAAGCAAATAATTCTTGATGATGGTACTGTAGAAACTTTAAAACCCTTCCAAGTAGCCAATAATCAAGGTGCTTTCTGGGATAAAGGCACTACTTATTATTTTCAACCTGTCGCAGATAGGCTCAGGGAAATTAGTTTAGAAATACAGGGAAGATTAAATAGCACAGATGTTTCAGCCACTCTTAAAGCTGGAATTATGGGTCTCTTTTCAAAGACTTTAGATGATAGTAGAGAGACAGTATTAGGTACTAATAATCCAAATGCTGATAATTTCGCTAACAATTGGAAATATGAGCAGTTATATACAAACACTTCCGATCCTATTTATGATCTTGATCTAAATGCTTTTCTTAATGCTGTCGGAACAACTGCCTTTAAAATGGTTGATGCCGTAGATGGAGATCTTGGCACTCAGCTTATAACAAATACTAGTGGTCTTAAAATTAACATTAGTAATTTAGAAGATGTAGCAAAACTACTCGATGACGGTGATAATTTTTACAACGACAACAATACAATTGATAACCCAAATACAGCAGTTATGGAGGGTGTGCATGATCCTAACAAGCAACCTGAATTTTATCTTATTGGTAATAGAAAATT
Organism: Pseudomonadota bacterium; assembly: GCA_009924885.1. Classification (GTDB taxonomy): domain Bacteria; phylum Cyanobacteriota; class Vampirovibrionia; order LMEP-6097; family LMEP-6097; genus LMEP-6097. The sequence goes on from RFQS01000023.1 coordinate 15,380, forward strand.
ACCGGTCTTTGGGGCTGTAGAAGATGCTCCAGACCATACTAACGCAGCATACAAACAAGATCTCTATAATTATCAAAATAAACGAATCGATCCTAATAATATTTACTGGAATGACCCGACCTTTCCAAAAGAGCCTGAAGAAGTTTTTTATGACATGGTAGCAATAGCAATTACTCAACAAAAAGTAAGCGAATATCCAAGCACTACAGCAGATGATATAAGAGATATAAATACTGCAACTGCTGAAACGGCTCGCAATAATCTAAAGAACATCGCTGGTAGTTATTTCCAAAATAGTCAAGCTTGGTATAATGCTGAACCCCCTCGTAATGCAAGCAATCTAACGCCCCCTGCTTTTTTCCTTGGTAAATCTACTAGTATAGGTG
>RFQS01000221.1 GCA_009924885.1 Pseudomonadota bacterium
TAACAGAAATTTAATATTTTAAAATGCCATCAACTGACCTTAAAGCCATTCATAGAAAGCTTTCTGGTGATTTCGATGGAAGGGTGCGGAATGTGAGTTCAATGATGTGACCAAGGTCAATAACAACGGAACACTTGAATAACAACGGCACACTTATAGATTAAGCAAGTGAGAAGCAGACCATAAAAAATTAAATGCTAATTATGTTTAAACAAAGATAAATTCGTAAGTTTTTTATCTAATGCTTTAAATACTCTTGACATTGTTTCATGCTTTCCTGCTCCAAATGCGGGTCTGAAAAGTCTTGCATTTTTATACCAGATAGTAAGGTCTTCCTCTTGCCCCCAACGCCATTCAGGTTTTTCTGATAATATAATCCAGACTTCTTTCCCGAGTGCGCCAGCAAGGTGAGCAACGGAACTATCGACAGAGATAACTAAATCAAGATTTTCAATAGCGGCGGCAGTATCTGAAAAATCATTAAACTCATTACCAAGATTCACAATCTTGTATTCATCGGGTAGCTCGTCTAATTGCTCAGAGCCGAAACCTTTTTGTATGGAGTAAACTGCGACATTATCATAGCTAAATATAGGATAAAAATATTTCAAGACAAGTGAGCGTTGCGCATCTCCTAGGTTCGTCTTACTGCCTTGCCAAAATATTCCTACTTTATACTTATCATTGTCGAAAAATTTCTTTTGATACTTATTAATCTTTCTCTTACTTGCATGTAAATATTTATCAGTAAAAGGGATATTGTATTCGTTAACCTTTAAGTAATAAGCTAAGCTAAGTAGCGGTATGTAGTAATCGAAAATATCTAATACGCTTTCACCATCAGCGCCAATAATCTCTGCGCCTAATAACTTGCTTTCTTCAAATAAACTTATCGTTTCTGGCCTACTCTTAAAAAAGACTCGATTAGCACCTAATTTCTTTAAATAAGGTAAAAATCTTGAAAATTGAATAATATCGCCAAATCCCTGTTCAGGCAAAACATAAATGCTTTTACCTTCTAGAGATTCACCATTCCATTGTGGCTTTAGCAGAGGACTCATTATTTTGTTAATTTGTTGAACAGTAATACGCTTTTCATAAGCTTCCCAGCCTGCTTCGAAATCTCTATCTAAAAGTAGAGCAATTGCTAAGTCAAAATACACTTCAGGATATTGAGGATTTAATTCTAGAACTTTCCTGTAGCATTTAATCGACTCCTTAATCTGCATAGTATCTTTATAAGCTATTCCTAGATTATAGTAAGCAGTAGCATGTTTAGGATTTAGCTCTATGGCTTTAAAATAACATTCCTTTGCTTCAAAAATTTTATTCTGACGCTTTAAAGCGAATCCCATATTGCTATAGGCATCTGCATTCTCTGGATTTATGACTAATGCTTTCTTATAGCAGTCAATGGCTTTCTCTAGTTGATTTTGTTCTGAATAAGTAACACCTAAATTACAGTTATACGTAGAAGAGTCTGGATTTATAGAAAGTAATCTGAGATAGCATTCTTCTAAGGCATTGTATTTTTTCAATTGATACAATGCAAGACCTAGATCTAAAAAATATTTTTCTTCGACATTAATTTTTATAGCGGCATTAAAATGTTCTACTGCGATTTCATAGTTTTTAGATCTATAAGCTATAAGCCCTAAGTAATACCAAGCTTCCGCTGTAGCAGCCCCATAAGGCTTTTTTTTCACACATTCTCTAAATAAAGTTTCAGCTTCGATATAATTTCCCGCCTTATAGGATTTAATAGCTTTCTCTAGTTTTATTTTTAGTTTTTGCTCAAGAGTGTTCATTGATTGACTTTTACCTTAATAAGATTTATACCCCAGTACTATTTTCTGATTACCCACTAAATGAGCCCTCTATTCAAGTTAGATTAAGCATATTACTGAACTCTGATCAAAGCACCTTGCTCGTACAAAAATATGGTATTATATTTGTATGAGTTATTCGGAATTATTTATTATATTTTTAGCGTTAGTATCTTGGCTTCTGTTAATTACTGTCGTTAAAGGTGCTTACTTAAATCAGTGTGCAGATCAGCACACTTCACTTGCTGAGAAGATTTTTCATTTTATATCAGAGGCACCTAAGGCGTAGAAAATCGAGTCGCGAAGCGGCCTCCTAAGGCACTGTGAGTTTAAAATCACGGCAGTAAATTTAAAACAAAACCCATTTGTGCATTAGCTTAAGTTAATACTGAAACCGCTGATTGTTTTTGAATTTGATTTTGGCTAAGATCAGAAGCGGTTTTAGCATAGTCAGTGTCTTGAACCTGAGACTTAAAACCAGAATAAGAAATTTTATCTGCTTCTAATTTATCAAATGCGGCAGTAAATTTAGAATTATATTTATCTGTCACTGACATCATTCTAGAAAGATTTTTTATCATAATGTCTACATCGTTTAAAGTACCTGATTTGACTGGAGGAAGACTCAAGAATTTCTGCTCAAGGCTTTGAACTGTGCCACCAATATTAATCTGGTAGAGTGTTACACTTGCCCCTATATTTAACCCCCCCTGCAGCTCCAGACCCCACTGAAGTACTGATACAATTATCAGCATTAACACTATTGGTAAAATCTAATGTGACAATGTCACTAGAATCTGGGCCAACTTGGAAATCTTTTTTAAAACCCACTACACTCTCACCATGGAACACTTCAGTACCGTAACCATTATCTAATCTTTTACTAAATCCACCACGCTGGGCTTGTGGAATAGGACCAGAGGTTCTCATTACTTCTATCATTGCGACATTATCATTAATTTCAGATTGAATGTAATTAAGCTCATCTACACCATTAGTACCATTAGCAGCTTTAACCATAAGTTCACGAATTTTCTGGAGATTCTCCATCGCAGTGCTTAATCCTTCGTAGGTCCTCTGTATAACACTTAAAGCATCACCGATATTTCCCTGTGCTTTCGTAATGCCTCTTAATTCAGATGTAAGTTTTTCATTAATACTCCCGAGTTTGACAGTATATACACATTGTAAAATTCTAAAAGTCTTACAGGGCAGGGGTTTTAGCGTTTCGGGGTTAAATTTGCATTGCATTTGTAGTGGTATTATTGTCAATACAAATGCAATTAATGCTTTACAATGATTTGATTTAAATATATACTAAGTACTGTGTTTATCAGGATAAAGGGTTCGCCTACAACAAAGAAAAAATATGTTCAGATATGCAAATCTTTCAGAGAAGGTAGCAAGGTACGCCAGAAAGTAGTTGGTTCACTTGGAGCAGTTGATGATTTACTTGAGGCAGGCGAAATTGAAAAAATCGCAGAATCATTAATGGCGTTAACGGGAAAATCATTTGAAAATGCTTCTAGATATTTAGGAGTTGAAGATCCAGACTTGCAGCATATTTACAGATCATTAGAGAT
>RFQS01000222.1 GCA_009924885.1 Pseudomonadota bacterium
CACGAGACTAAAGAAAAGTAAGGAAAAGCTAATCAGAATCTATACTAATAGATGTCTCTTCTTTTTATTTTTTCTAAGCTTGGGCTTTCTCTGCGTGGCGAGGATTAAAGATAACCGCTATAAACTTTCACCACTCCCTCATAGCAGCTACAACCTCATCCTCAGTAGTCATAATGTAGCTTTGAGTAGTACCTAAATCAGCATGCCCTAAAGCTATTCTCAAATGATTTAAAGGCTTACCTCTATTAGAGCTAAATGTAGCGAATGTTCTTCTAAGCCCATGAGCAGTAAACTCTATACCGCAGCTTTTAGAGAGCCTGTGAAATTTTCTAATTAATACATCTCTGACTAGTGGCGTACCATGAGCATTTGTAAAAAAAGAATCATTCTCTGAGGGATTAGCTTTTAATCTTAATTCGAGATAAAGCGATAGAGCTTTTATTAGCTCTTGGTTTATACCTACTTTTCTGTTTTTATTTCCCTTACCTAGCCACACTGAGACTATACCTTGATTAAGATCTACATCAACCATCTTTAGATTAGCTACTTCACTTGCTCTAAGCCCAGTATTCACTATGAAAATTAATAGTGCTTTAGTGAGAGCCTTGTTGTATCGAGGCATAGGAGAAGCATCTAGATGAGCTAAGATCATTTCATATTGAGCTGGATTAAGCACTGTTCTTTTAGCAGGGAATACTCTTTTAGGTTTTAACTTTTTTAGTTCTAGCTTTTCAGCTTCAGTAAAGAGTTTCTTCTCTATTAAGTATTTAGAAAAGCTTAGGACTGAATCATAAATTTTAGCTTTAGTACTAAAGCTCTTAGGATCATAAGAGCCTAAAACCTCTCTTAGATTATTTACTGAGATTATCGGTTTAGTGTAATGCTGTCCTAGACCTTTAATATATAGATGAAAATAGTATTCATAAATTTCTAGCGTTCTTGGACCTATAGGTCTGCCATTCAGCTTTCCAGTTTTACACCAGTCAAGCCATTCTATAGACATGCTTTCTAGATCACTTTTAGTTAGATCTAAATCCTTTTCTATCTTTTTGATTAGCTTTCCAGAACCTCTATAGTATTTATTTTTCCATTCTTGATAATCTGAGATTCTAACTGAATATGTTCTTATTCCAGAGAAGCTTTTAATAGCTGGAATGAAACCTTCTTTGCAGTATTTTTGAATAGTTCTTTCAGCGATTTGAAGATCTTTAGATATTTCATTGATAGTGATATACTCGTGCATAAGGACTCCTTTTAGTTAGGTGTCCCGCACAGACCGTCTGGTCATCGAAATTTTCTAAGTCTTAAAATTCAAAACCCTTTCCCTGACTGGGTTTTAGCGTGGCGCCTGTTAACCGATCGGTCACTGGTTCGAATCCAGTCTTGGGAACCATTTTTAACCGATTAAAGATACAAAATACACGAAAAAGCTTGCGTCTTGCGTGTTAAATTTATTATAGCTTTATAATTAGCGATTTGGATTTATATGAACTCTGAAATTGACCCATTATTAGAACAAATTCAAAAAGATATTGATGAAATCAGTAATTTAGATTGGAATAAAATTAATACAAATGCACCGAAATTTAAAGTAGGTACTCACGTGAAGTGCGAAGTAATGGAATTTATCTCGTTTAAAATACCCAAATTCATTGTATGTTAAACATCTCTTAAACCATTTCTGTTTACAATGTAAGTAAATTAGGATATGACATCATGTCAACTTCATTTCTGTGTATAATGTAAGTAAATTAGGGTTACTGCGGAGCGGGGACCCTTTTTTTTATGGGAAAATTTCGTACTTACCGTTTCTTAGTTTTTTTATAAAATTTCATCAGATTCTCTTGGGTTTTTCCCTATAAAATGCCTTCCTATCGGGCTTACCACTAAATCAGCGAGCTGCAAACCGCTATCATTATTTAATTTACTAACCAATTCAAATTTATAGATTTTCCTTTGAATCTCTTTAGCCTTTATGAAGCGAGTTCCATTAAGCTTAATCTGCTCAAATAATGTTTTAAGCTTCCTGTTTTCTGTATGATTTCTTTCCTCTGGATATATTTCAATCTTAGTTATAGAGTTAGTTTCAAAGAAAATCCTATTCAGTACATAATCAAAACTAAAATTATACGGATCTGGCTTACTTTCAAGATGGCTGTATCTGAGTGCAAAGCTCTGTTTATCAATTACTCTTGGAATAATGAAAAACTTAGATGATGAAATTAACTCATTCATAGCTTTATAAAATTTAGATCTAAAATCCCTATCGTTAAATTTAAGATTCCTCTGGTCACTAGCTCTATTTGGACGAGTAATCTCGCTTGTATGAATTATGAAATCATCACTAGTAAAGAGTTCTCTTTTTAAATTACGAAACTCTTCATCAAATTCTTTGTAATCAGCCACATTCCTAAAGCAAACAGCAGCTAAGACAAAGGCATTATAGAGATTATCAAAATGAGCTGAACTTAAATTATGGTCTCCAGACTCATCAATAAAAACAAGCATATTTATCATACTACCACCCCCTCATAGCCTCTACGACCTCATCCTCAGTAGTCATAATATAGCTTTGAGTAGTACTTAAATCAGCATGCCCTAAAGCGATCCTTAAATGATTTAACGGTTTATCAGTTTTAGACCACAGTGTAGCAAAGGTTCTTCTAAGTCCATGAGCTGTAAACTCAATCCCTGAAGAGACTGAAAGCCTTTTTAATTTACGAATTAAGACATCTCTATCTAAAGGGGTTCCATAATAGTTTATAAAATACTTTTCTTGATTATCTTTAAACAAGCTGTATCTGTGTGATTCATAGATTTTAAGCTGCTCTAATATTTCTCTAGTTAAGCCAACTTTTCTATTCTTATTACCCTTACCAAGCCAAACATAGACTATTCCATTTTCAAGATCAACATCCTCTGGCTTTAAATTAGCAACTTCCATCGCTCTTAAGCCAGTGTTGACGATAAACATCACTAAAGTCTTAGTAAATAATCTGTCATAAGCTTTTCTAGGAGCTTTTTCTATATAAGTAAGAAGCTCTTGATACTCTTCTTTAGTGAGTACGGTTCTTTTAGGTGGATAAAATCTTTTTGGCTTAATACTTCTAAGCTTATCTCTAGCTTCATCCATTAGAAGTCCTTTGGCTACTAAAAAACGAGCAAAGCTTCTCACAGAATCAAATATATTTTTCTTAGTGCTGTAACTCTCTATAGGGAATGATCCTAGAGTTTCACGAAGGTTATCTATTCCAAAAATAGCATTATCGTCATGATTTTTAATTTTCCGAAGATACAGGCGAAAGTAATAGTCATATATCTCAAGAGTTCTGTTTGCGAGAGGCTTTCCAGTCAATTGATCAGTTTTGCACCAATGAAGCCATTCTGGGATTAACTCC
>RFQS01000223.1 GCA_009924885.1 Pseudomonadota bacterium
CCAGCTCTAATTTTTCCTGTTTCGCAAGATGCTGCTCATAAATTAAGCCTCCTAAAAAGCAGAGTAGCCCTAGCTTATAAATCATCCCTAGTCCTAAACTTTCACCCATTAAGTAGAGTAATAAAACTGTTATAAAATGAAATGCTTTCACTAAACGAAGAGAGTTTTCTTTACCAAATTTAGCTGGAATAGAATTTAGTTTTCTCTCTCTATCAAATTCTATATCGGCAATCGCATAAACTATGTCAAAAGCTGCTACCCAAAAGGCAATCGCAAAAAACAAATAGAATGGTGCTATATGATTAAAGCTCCCACTAATAGCGATCCACGCTCCGAGTGCAGCGCCACCCAAGGTAGTACCTAAAAACAAATGACAAAACCACGTGAAACGCTTTAGGTAGGGATATAAACAAACCCAGATTATTGGAATCGGCAATAATATCTGACACAGCCTTGGTAACTGAAAAGCACTGAAAATTAATAACAAAATTCCTAAAAGTGAAAAAATCCAAGAACTATTTACTGAGATCTTTCCAGCTGGTATCTCTCTATCTTTAGTACGTGGATTTAAAGAATCAAGACCAGCATCAATAATACGATTCAAAGTCATACCAGCCGATCTAGCACCCAGAAGACATAAAAATATCCACAAAAAAACTATTAACTCTGGCTTAAATTCTGGATTTAAACTCTGTTCATAACGCACTGATAATAAGGCACTAATAATAACGAAAGGTAACGAGAACAGAGTATGTTCAAGTTTAATCATTTTAGTCCAAGTTATAAAAGTGTTTATGAGATTTACTTTCATGAGATCGAAAATATAATACTAAAGTATCATTAGCCTTTCACCACAGAGTCAACCCTACTCAATAAATTACGCCTATAGTCCTTTCTAAGTTTAAAATCCATATCATCTACAGAATCTACAGCCATATCCCAAGCTGTGTATATTTGATATTTCTTACCCTCACGCAGATCACCAGCCACGTAAAAACCACTCACCGAGCTTTCCCCCTTCTCATTGGTTTTTATATTACCCTTTTCACTAATCTCAGCGCCTAAATTTTTAGCGAGTTCATTATATGCTATCTGCCCAAGCATGGGGAAAGCCACCTGTACAGGTTCTTCATGCGACTCCCCTTCTGCGTTTTTAATCTGAAAAGCTTTTAAATTTTTAGCCTCATCACTAATGATAGAGAGTATTTCACCAGTAATAACTTTAATCTTATAAAGATCTAATAGCCTGCAAAGATCATTATCACCAAGCCACTCTGGAGCTTTACCATTAGTAAAAATTTTCATTTCAGGCGGTGAATATCTTTCATGTAAAAGAACCGCTACCCAAGCGGCTGTAGAGCCATGCCCGATAGTTGCTGCCACTTTATTAATAACTTTATGACCATCACAGCGAATGCAGTAGTCTATATCACCCTTATTTGCATACGGCAATATCGGCTCAATTGAGCCCTGGATCTCGGGTTGAATATCCATGATCCCTGTAGCTAAAAGCACGTATTTAGCTTGGTATTTATTAGCATTACTATCTTCTAAAGTGAAAATCCCGTCTTCAGCTCTAGTAACAGTCTTCACCTCATCATTAATGCTGGTAAGCTTTTTAGAAAAATATTCATGCCCTTCTATCCAAGTAAAAGTCTCTTTAACGCTGTCTATTACTGCCATTTTCTTATCAAACATTAGCGGCATATTAACCACTTTTCTCACCCATAAGGCACGTGAACGCTTATTAGTCTGCTTAGAACCTTTAAATATAATCGTCTCACGATTATTTAAGACCGCCCTTAGCATTCCCATGGAACCAGCCGCTCCAGCACCTATAACTGCTATATCGTAGATTTCAGACATTAAATTAACCCTTTAGCTATAATTACAGCGTGACTTTAGTATACATTCTAATTGCAAGTACTTTAGTAAGTCTAGGTATAATCCCAGTCTCCGCTATATTACTAACTATTTTTAAAGACAGTTACCAAAAACTATCTTTTTTATTTCTTAGCTTTTCCCTTGGAATCCTTTTGGGCTCTGCTTTTTTCGATCTAATTCCACATATCATAGAACATTTAGAGCTTAGAGAAGCTTCTGTATATTTAGTCGCAGGCATAATTCTATTCTGGTTAATTCATAAAATTATTCTTAAACGCAGATGTTCACATGATGGTCATGATCATGGTGCTGCGGGTGCTTTATTACTCTGGGGCGATGCTATTCATAATATTACCGATGGCGTTATTATCGCCAGCTCCTTTCATCATTCATTCTCACTGGGCTGGGTGGTCACTGGTACTGTAGCTTTACACGAATTATCCCATGGCGTAAGCGAGTTCGCCGTGCTTTTAAATAGTGGCTATTCGAGAAAGAAAGCCATACTTTACTATGCACTAAGCTCTAGCACTACGATTATCGCAGCTCTTATCACGCATTTCAGCTTAGATTATTTAGATCATTTCGTGCCTTATGTCTTATTAATGGCGGCAGCTAATTTCATCTATGTCTCACTTGTGGAGCTGGTTCCTAATCTAAATCAGGAAACGCAGTTTCGTAAAATTATTTTGCAGTTTTTATTGGTTTTGTTGGCGTTGTTTATTGCTTATAATCTCTAGGAATTAGCTAATTTAAAGTAGAAAAAGATAAAAGTGTAAGAGTGGAAACTTTCTGACATCAGTCACGTTTTATACAGAATAGGAGTATAAGTCCTATTCTGTATAAAAATGAGGGTATAATATATATTATGTCTAAGTATATTGAGAGAAGCTTAGAACCATTAATACTAAAGGTCGCGAAACATTTTCCAGCCTTAGTAATAACAGGAGCTAGACAAACTGGCAAATCCACTCTAATTAAACATCTTTTCCCTGATGCCGATTACGTAACTTTCGATTCACTGAATATTAGAAATTATGCAAAAGATGATATCCGAATATACTGGAACTCTCATTTTAGATGAGATACAGGAAGTACCTGAATTACTATCTTATGTAAAAATGGAGATAGATAAAAATAGAAAACTTGGAAGGTTTATTATTACAGGCTCACAGCAGTTTTCTTTAATGGAAGGAGTGCAGGAATCATTAGCTGGGAGGGCTGCTATTTTAGAACTCAGTACTTTCTCTTGTACTGAAATTAAATCTAAAATAAAAAAACTTAAATGGCACGAACTTTGCTACAGAGGCTTTTACCCTGAGATTTGGACAAATAAAGGCATTGACATAGAGCTTTGGTACAGCTCTTACATAAAGACTTTTATTGATAGAGATATCAAAAAACATTTAAAAGAACAAAATCTATACAATTATGGTCGCTTTATTGAGTTACTTGCAGTAAGAACCACTCAGGAATTAAATATTTCAAGCTTAGCTAAAGAGCTGGGT
>RFQS01000224.1 GCA_009924885.1 Pseudomonadota bacterium
CATATCTTCATTGATTTTATCACCAAAACCAAGTCCAGCAAAGATTCTTAGTGTAAATATCTATCGGTATTTACTTGTTGGGGCTGGCAACAGTCCCTTGGTATGTTTGTTTTTCCACAAAAGATTTTAGTCTTAACAAAATTTCTTTATTAAGACTAAAAAATGATTCCAGTATTTTTGAGCCGATCCTTAAATAAATTCTTGCTTTCTTTGCTTTCCTGGGTATATTTTGCTAGCATAGTTAAGGCTTCCTACGGGGAGTTAATTTTTTTATGGAAAAGCTAGAGAGTCTAGATAATAAAAAAGCTAAGCCTGAAAAGAATAAATTCTTGGCTTGGCTTACAGAGGATGATTCACCAGAAATTGGGCTTGCTGTTAAAGAGCCTTTACCTCAGTATTTAGAGGGTGTCGTTTATGAATTTAAGAAGATAGACTGGCCTACTAGAGAAGAAGTTATTAGAGAGTTTGTGAATGTCCTTATTATCGTTACTATTATTGCGGTGACTATCTACGCTTTAGACATAGCATTTGAGAGATTTTTTGATTTATTTAAAGGAGTTGTGGCTAAATAATGACGACTAGAAAACGAAGTGGAAAGAGGGGCTGGTATGTTGTGCAAACAGCGAGCGGTCATGAGAAAAAAGTTAAAGGCTATATAGAAAAACGTATAGAAACAATGGAAGTCTGGGATAGAATTTTCTCAGTAGCTGTTCCAGAAAGACCTATCGTAAAAGTTAAGCAAGGTAAGAGAGTTGAGAAGCAGGAAAAAGAATATCCTGGTTATGTTCTTGTTGAAATGGTACTTGACGATGATACTTGGAAAACAGTTAGAGAAGCTCCAGGAGTATTAGGCTTCGTTGGTGGTGATCGTAAAGATCCGCCTACTATCAGTGATTCAGAAGTCAGAAGAATACTTCGTAAGAATACTGTTCTTGGTGATTCTAGGCTTGCGACGAAAAAAGAAATCGACTTTAAGTTTGGTGATTTCGTTACTATCTTGGCTGGACCTTTTGAAGGTTTAGAGGGAGAAGTCGCTGAGATTAACGAAGAGAAGATGACTGTGAAAGTTAGCGTTCTTGTATTTGGAAGATCGACTCCAACAGAGGTTCCAGTGGACTATGTTACTCTTAAGAATGAGTAACACCTAAACTAAATGCTAATAGCTGCCAAAATCTTATTAATAACGCTGTTCATTGCCTTAACGTTATTTCTTTTGGTGCTTACATTCTTGACTAGCTCAATTAAAGAGACTTTGAAAGAAATAGAGCTTAAGCTTGCTGATTTTCGTGACTCTATTCTAATGAAGCCTCATGCTAATACTTTAAGTCTTTTATTGCCACTGATTAGTGCTTTTGGGCTTAAGTTTATAGATCGTTTCATGATGGTGAATGGTAAGTCCTTGTTTCTAAAGGCAATAGATGTTTTAATTGTATTGTTTAAAGCAGCAGATACCTTCTTTAAGGCATTCTCTAGATATCTACAGGTTAAAAATTCTTTAAAGAGGTAAATTTGAGAGTAGCGATATTAACAGAAACTTTTCTCCCACAGGTAAACGGCGTTGTTCGCACCGTTGAGAAAATTATTAAGTATTTAGAGAAAAATCGTCACGAAGTTCTATTGATTACTATCGGAGATGGCGAGGAGTGTTACTCTAGCACTCAAGTTGTGAGAGTACCAGGTATTCCATTTGGTCTGTATAAAGAACTTAATTTAGTAAAGCCTGAAGATGAGCTTTTTGCGAAATTTTTAGATAATGAATTTATGCAGCTACCTATAGCAGCTTTACAATCGCTAATTCCTAGCTCTAATAAAGTCGTAGAGGAGGCTTTATATAAGTTTCAGCCAGATATTATTCACTTGGTTACGCCTGTAACTTTAGGTGCTGTTGGGCATTACTATATAGAGAAAATGAAACTCCCGTCCCTTGCGACATTTCATACTGATATTGCTGCTTATGCACCACGCTATCAAATACCTTATGTGGAAAATATTATAAATGTAGTGACTAAAATGATTTATTCTAAAGCTGATAGAGTTTTAGCTCCTAGTCCTAGTTCTAAAGCTCAATTGGAAGGTATAGGTGTTGAAAATGTTGGAGTTTTCGGTCGTGGAGTCGATCATAAGTTGTTTAATCCAAGTAAAGCTGATAAAGAAAAGCTTGAAACCTATGGTTTAAGTTCTAATAAACTGACTATTCTTTATGCGGGAAGACTGGCTGAAGAGAAGTCTTTGGAAAAACTGGTTGAATCATTTAAGCACTTATTAATAAAATATCCTGAAGATATTCAGCTTTTAATTATTGGTGAAGGCCCTTCTCGTATTGATTTGGAGGCTGCTTTAGCTGGTGCTTCTAATTATGCTTTTACTGGTTTGAAAACAGGTGAAGAGTTAGCTTCACTCTACGCAAGTGCTGATATTTTTGCTTTTCCTAGTGTTACTGAGACTTTTGGGCAGGTTGTGCTTGAAGCAATGGCTTCAGGTTTGCCAGTACTTGGTTTTGATTCACCAGGGGTTCGGGATTTAATTGAGCAGGCAGTTTCAGGTTTTCTTGCAGATCCTAAAGTTGATTATTTAGATACTGTAAACCCACTTAGTTTTATTTATAATTTAGAAGCCTTAATTAAGGATTCGGCTTGGCGAAAAAAACTTGGAGACAGGGCTTTTGCTATTGCTCAGCAACGCTCGTGGGATGCTATTCTGGCAGAGTTAGTAAGTGAATATGAGATTTTAATTAATGCTGCTAATAAAAAACTTCTTAGGGCTTAGCGTTTCTTTGTTAAAATTGTCATATGAGTTTATCAGATCAAGACAAGAAAATTTTTGAAGCACACGCAGGGGGTAAGATTCGAATCTCTTTAGTTAAAGAGGTTAACGATAAAGATGATCTTGCCATTGTTTACACGCCAGGTGTTGCTAAGGTTTGCATGGCTATTCACGATAAGCCTAATCTAGATAAATTCTTAACCATTAAAAAAAATTCAGTGGCAGTAGTTACAGATGGTACGGCAGTTTTAGGACTTGGAGATATAGGACCTAGTGCTTCTATGCCAGTCATGGAAGGCAAGGCTATGCTTTTTAAACAGCTAGCTGATATTGATGCTTATCCTATCGCTATTAATGCTGAAGGCAAGAGCGTTGATGAAATAGTTGAATGTATAAAAATGATTTCACCTGGTTTTGGTGGTATTAATTTAGAAGATATTTCTGCTCCTAGATGCTTTGAGATAGAAGAAAAATTACAGAAGCTCGTGGACATCCCAGTTTTCCATGATGATCAACACGGAACAGCTATAGTTACTACGGCTGCTCTATTAAATGCGATTAAACTTTTAGATAAAAGACCTGAAGATTTAAAGG
>RFQS01000225.1 GCA_009924885.1 Pseudomonadota bacterium
CCTCAGATTTGCAGATTTGGCAATAGTGCCGTCTTCTACTAATATCTTTTCAAGAGGCACTAAAGCACTTCTTAAAGCAAAATCCATTACCATATCACCATCTAAGAGAACTAAATCTGGTGGAACGTTTGCAGTTATCGCCATCATTACTTTCTTGCGAGGTAAAGAAATGCTTTGCATTTCCACTGTAAAACCATGCTTTTCTTGATTAAATTTCTGAATTAATTTAGCTAAGGCCTCTTTTTCTTCTCCCGCCCAATACTGCCAAAATTTAATGACAACAGCGTCAGTTCCAGCGTTTCCCGAAAGCTTAGGCTCCATAAGCCTTTTAGAATAAAGATCTACCCACAAAGGTATGGAGAAAAAAAGGATTATTAAGCAAGTATAAAAGAGATTTCTTTGATACATATCAAGAGCTATTATATATACAATATGGACAGAAGAGTCGTTATTACTGGTATTGGACCTGTAACCCCAGTGGGTATAGGTTTAGATGATTTCTGGAACTCCATGGTATCAGGAAAATCAGGCATTTCCTTGATAGAAGGTTACGAGGAATCTAAGTTTAAGCTCCCCGTAAAAATCGGCGGACAAGTTAAAAATTTCGACATCACTAAATACTGGGATGATCCTAAAAAAGTTAGATCTTTTAATAAAGACATGGATAGAGTAGCTCAATTCGCTGTAGTTGCAGCGAAGCTTGCCATAGAGGACTCTAATGCGACTATAGATGAATTCGCTAAATATGGCGTAGATCCCTTTAGAATAGCTACTTTCGTAGGTACTGCTATCGGTGGTATTTCCACTACTTGTGACGATGTTATAACCCTTTATGAAAGAGGCATTAAGGCTGTAGGCTTAAGATCTATTATTAGGCTTATGCCGAACGCTGCTGCTGGTCACATTGGTATTCTTTGGGGCTACAGAGGCAGAGCTAAAGCTGACTCTACGGCGTGTGCTTCTGGTTTAGACAGCATAGTCGATGCTTACTGGCATATTAAAACTAATCAAGCTGACGCGGTTATCGCAGGCGGCTCAGAAGCTTGCTTAAATCCGCTAGCCATTTCATCTTTCTATAACATGACAGCTCTTTCTAGAAGAGAGGCTGAGACTACCGAAGCTAGCTGCCCCTTTGATAAACGCCGTGACGGCTTCGTTATGAGTGAAGGTTCTACTATGTTCGTACTAGAAGAACTTGAGTTAGCAAAAAAACGTGGTGCAAAAATTTATGGTGAATTAGTCGGTGCTGGCGGTAGCTGTGATGCTTATCATATTACTGCTCCTTCTGAAGACGGCAGTGGTGGTGCTTTAGCTATAGAGACTGCTTTAAAAACAGCTGGTCTAGAAAAAAATCGCGAAGCTATAGATTATATTCATGCTCACGGCACTAGCACACCTTTAAATGATGCTAGAGAAACCCGAGGTATAAAGAAAGTCTTTGGTGATCATGCTTATAAACTCTGTGTATCTAGCACTAAGTCTATGACTGGTCATTTAATCGGTGCTGCGGGTCCTGTAGGTCTAGCTGCTGCGACGCTGGCGACTATTCACAGTAAAATCCCTCCTACTATTAACTATAAAGAAGCTGATCCAGACTGTGATTTAGACTATGTACCTAATGTGGCTAGAGATAGAAATGTAGATTACGCTATGGTACAGGCTTTGGGCTTTGGTGGGCATAATACTGTGGCTATAGTTAAGAAGTTTAGTTCTTAATAAACCTCTTTATAATCAGTAATTTTTTTATTAAATCTGTAAATAGATTCTGGAATCTACCTATTCGTTAGTGGTCTCTATGAGATTTATATTAAGTGGTGCTTAAGTTCTGGGCTTGCTAATGATAAGACTGAGATTTCTAAAGCTGCCCTTATTAGTGAGACTGATAGATTTATTTCTAATGCTGCTGAGATGAGTAAGAGGCTAGGGGAGTGTTTTTTAGGTGTTAAGAGGGGGAGGGTTAAGAGAGATGGGAGGTGTGTTAGGGTTATTGGGGTGAGGAGAATAAATTCAGCTATAATATAGGGGCTGTCTTTAGACCTTTGGTAAAAATTACACAATATGAATACTCAAATAAATTGGATCTCAAATTTTATATGGAATATTGCTGATGACATACTCAGAGATGTTTATGTAAGAGGTAAATATCGAGATGTAATTCTTCCAATGACTGTTATTAGAAGGCTTGATGCTGTTCTTGAGCCAACAAAAGAAGAAGTGTTGAAAATGAAATGTCAACTTGATGAGGCTGGGATTATAAATCAAGAAGAAGCCTTACGTCATGTAACAAAAGAATCTTTCTATAATACCTCTCCTTTTAGGCTTCGTGATTTGACAGCGAGAGGAAAACAACAACAGTTAAAAACGGATTTTGAAACTTATTTAGATGGGTTTTCAAAAAATGTTAAAGAGATTTTAGAAAAATTTAAATTCAGGAATCAGCTAGATACTCTTCTAGAAGCAGAAATTCTAGGTTCTCTAATTGAAAAATTTGTAGATCATTCTATTAATTTGAGCCCTAAAGAAGTCAATGGAATACAAGGCTTAGATAACCATGCAATGGGAACAATCTTTGAGGAGCTGATTAGAAAGTTCAATGAAGAAAATAACGAAGAAGCAGGGGAACACTTCACGCCAAGAGACGTTGTGAATTTGATGGCTAAGTCAATTTTCATGCCAATCAAAGATCAAATTGAATCTGGTACCTATCTACTTTATGACGGAGCTTGTGGTACTGGTGGGATGCTAACAGTTGCAGAAGAAACACTTTTAAGCATTGCTAAAGACTTAGAAAAAGAAGTCTCAATCCATTTATTTGGACAAGAAATAAATCCTGAAACCTATGCAATTAGCAAAGCCGATTTAATTCTTAAAGGAGAAGGTTCTGAAGCTGATAACATCAAATTTGGCTCTACACTCTCAAGTGATGGATTCATTTCTAAAGAGTTTGATTTTATGCTCTCTAATCCGCCTTACGGGAAGAGCTGGAAGACAGATCTTGAAAAAATGGGTGGTAAAAAAGATTTTAAAGATTCACGGTTTATCATTGAATATCAACAAGATCCTGAATATAAAATGCTGACTCGTTCTAGTGATGGGCAATTGATGTTTCTAGTTAATAAACTCATTAAAATGAAGCAGAAAACAAAACTAGGGAGCAGAATTGCTCATGTCCATAATGGTTCTTCGTTGTTTACTGGTGATGCTGGGCAAGGTGAAAGCAATATTAGAAGATGGATTATTGAAAATGATTGGCTTGAAGCAATAAAGTGGACTGAAAAATTAA
>RFQS01000226.1 GCA_009924885.1 Pseudomonadota bacterium
AAACATATCTAATGGAGGAGGGTTTGCATATGTTACTTAAAGTTGGAAGGCACGTTATTACAGGGATCACAAAGGTTTTTATAGCCACATTGCACCAATTCAAAACATATTAATGATATTATTCATTCTGTGCCAGATGAGTCTTTACAGAAAAATATTTTTGGCTTAGATTTAAGTGAACTAGAGAGCTTATTTTCATCTAAATCTATAGAGAAATTCAGAGCCAAACAAGTTTTTAAATGGATTTATACTAAATCAGCTAGAACCTTTGAGGAGATGACTGATCTTTCAGCTAAAATGCAAGCTGAGTTATCTAGTAAATTTAAAATAGGCTCCCTGAGCTTAATTGAAAGACAGGTTAGTAGTGACGGTACTAAAAAATATCTCTTTGCTCTAAGTGATGGTAATTTAGTCGAATCAGTATTAATGTGCTTCAGTGATAGAGACAGCTTAACAGCCTGCATCAGCAGCCAGATTGGCTGTGCTGTAAAATGTCCATTCTGCTCCACTGGGACTTTAGGTTTCAGAAAAAATTTAAGCAGTGATGAAATCATCGAGCAGATACAGTTCATACAAAATCTAGAAAAACTTAGAGTCTCTAATATAGTTTTTATGGGTCAGGGAGAGCCTTTAAATAATTATGACAGTGTTATAAAAGCTACTAAAGATTTAGGTTCACTTATCGGCATCGGTGCAAGACATATAACTATTTCGACTAGTGGTGTTGTACCGCAGATCGAAAAGCTTGCAGATGAAGACTTGCAAGTAACCTTAGCTTTATCTTTGCATGATGCAGAGAATGAAGGTCGTGACTATCTAGTTCCAATAAATACTAAATGGAAGATAGCTGAATTAATGCAGTCTATGAAGAACTATGTTAAAAAAACCAATCGAAGAGTGACTATAGAATATGTTTTACTAAGAGGCTTGAATGATTCTAACGAAAAAGCTATAGCCCTAGGTAAGCTTTGTGCAGACTTACACTGTCATATAAATTTAATTCCATACAATCAAAGCTGCTCTAATAGTGAGTTTCAAAGACCAAGCAATAATAGAATTCATTATTTCTCTATGCTCGTAAAACAGTATAGTAAAGGGAAAACTGTCATCGTGCGTAAAGAGAAAGGTCATGATATTAAAGCTGCCTGCGGGCAGCTAGAATCTTCTTATAGAGAATAATTCTATAAATTCATCAAAGCCTGCAAAAGCTCATCAGCAACAGTAACCACCCTAGCACTACCCTGCAAACCTCTCTGGTAAGCTATCATCTTAGTCATCTCCTGAGCTATATCTACATTGGAATATTCAAGAGTATTAGAAATAATTTGAGTCGCTTCTAAGCTAAGATTCTCATTAGTACTTGGTCCACCTATTACTTGAATAGCAGCCTCACCAGAATTCGCAGATGGACTGTAATAACCTGCACCGTTATTTATTAAACCATCGTAGTTCGTAAAATTCCCCACTAATATACGAGCGATTTCCATTCTACCTGTAGTGCCACCACTCTCGATGCTCACAGTACCATCTTGACCTATACTATATTTAGAAAGCTGTAATTCACTCTGTGGATCTGGTGAATAAAATATAGGCGGTAATTTAACTGGTGCAATTAAACCTTGCATATCTGCAGCTGTCATATATGGCAAATCATCTTCATCTAATGTGACACTATTACCCACCTGAGTTTTAGGTGAACTTGCAGCTGAATCAAATGTTAATGAACTACCAACACCACTGTTTTCATCATAATCAAAACCTGTAAAAACCTCACCCAATCTTACTATCTCTGGTTTCACTCTTAATCGCACCTGCACTTCCTTGCCTAAAGTATTTTTTAAAACGAAGGTGTTACTTTTACTATCAAATCCAAAACCAGTACTAATTGTTTTAGAAAAAACATTATCAGGTGCAGGAATTTTACCGCTAGTATCGGTAAAACTAAATTCAAAAAAATCATTTTTTTGAGTGACCGTTAAAGTTCCATCATTAATATCAACTGGAGAATCTACCAAACCACTCCTAACACTTATTTCTGAAATCGCATTAGTATTAATCGAAGGAAAACCAATCCCCGTAGAGGTTGTAAAAGAAGGCGTAGTAGATACATCAATGCTTGATCCAATTTTTTGATCAGACAGATATGTCACAGATTTATAATCAGAACTGTTTATAGACCTCATTTCACTTGTATTACCATCATAGAATACGGCTCCCATAATGAATTGCTCAGCACTATTAACTAAATTACCATCTGCATCTATATCAAAAGTACCATCACGCGTATAAAGAAATTCAGTCTTTGCATTATCTGCAACATTAGCACTCGGACTTACAACAAAAAAGCCTCGCCCTTGTAATGCTAAATTTGCAGTATCACCCACTTGCCTGAGACTACCTTGTGAGAATGTTGTAGTGACAGAATCAGCTGAAGCACCTGTACCAAAGACCTTACTATTCACTCCAGCAGAAGAAGCAGTAGGAGCTCCTCCTAAACTACTCACATCTGAAATACCACTTGCAAAGCCAATACTTGACTTCTTAAAAGCAATACTATTTACATTAGCTATATTATTGGTAGTAAGATTAATTGCTTTTTGATGAGCAGCGATTCCTTGCCTACCGATAAACATTGAAGATAGGGACATAGTTAAATCATTTATTCTCCATATCTCGCTATTAATCCATAACTTGAACTAAGTATTTATATAGGAAAACCTAGACTATTTACATGATTAAAATTAGGATAGAATTTAAAGAGATGAATTTAGCTAATATTACTGATGATTTTCACTTTGATAGCTGTGGCTTCGGTCTTATCGCTAATTTAGAAGGTATTTTTTCACATGAGATCTTAGCTAAGTCACTCACTGGCTTAGCAAGATTATCACATAGAGGCACTAAAGCTAAGGATGGGAAATCTGCTGATGGCTGTGGGGTTCTTTTTAATATTGATAAAGAATTTTTCATAAAACTAGTTAAGCAAGAAAGCTCTATCGATATTGATTTTAAAGCCATAGCAGTAGTCTTTCTAGATCAAGAGACTAAACTAAATGATTTCCAAAAAGCTTTTACAGATGAGCTAGAAAAAAAGAATTTTAAACTCATTCACACAAGAGCTGTTCCACATGATGCAAGAGTACTTGGAGAAAGGGCATTAGAAACGCTGCCACAGATTTATCAGTTTTTTATTAACACAGAACATGAGGCGGACGAAAACGCAGAAATTAAAGTTTGCGAGCAGTCCCCTAAT
>RFQS01000227.1 GCA_009924885.1 Pseudomonadota bacterium
TATCTGGATCTGCATGACCATGTATCATCGGCCCCCAAGAGCCGATATAATCTATGTACTCATTTCCATCAACATCGTAAAGCTTAGAGCCTTTCGCTGATTTAAAAAAAATGGGGTGTGCAGCGCCTACAGACCTAAAAGCCCTAACGGGCGAATTTACTCCACCTGGCATTAGGGCTTTTGCGGTATTAAATAATTCCTCGGATCTTAAGAACACGAAGTTAGTTAGCAGCAGTAGCTTTACCTACTACATAGTCTACGGCAGCAGCTACAGTAGTAATTTTCTCTGCATCTTCATCTGGGATTTCTACACCAAACTCGTCTTCAAAGGCCATAACCAATTCAACTGTATCTAAAGAATCAGCACCCAAATCAGCTGTGAAACTTGAAGATTCCTGAATCTCACCCTCATCTAAGCTTAGCTGACCAGCCACAACCTTAGATATTCTCTTTAACGCTTCGTCTCTATTCATTTTACTTTTATTCCTTTTTAACTCAACAAAAAATTCTACTCAAAAATAGTAACAAGAATCAAGGATACTACATAAATAAGCCACCATCAACCTGTATTACCTGTCCCGTGATGTAATTAGCAGAAGCTGCTAAAAATAAGGCTGTCTCTGCGATATCTTTAGCCATTCCCATATCACCTAATGGAATATTTTCTTTATATTTAGCCTGTACATCTTCAGGAAGTTCTGCTGTCATATCAGTCTTAATAAAACCAGGAGCTATACAATTAGCTCTAATACCACGACGCCCATATTCTTTAGCTAAAGCTTTAGTAAAAGCTATCATCCCACCTTTACTGGCTGAATAATTACACTGAGCTGGGTTACCGTGTAAGCCTACTACAGAAGTCATATTAATAACAGCACCTGATTTCTGCTTAGACATAACTTTAATCGCAGACTGGCAGATATAAAACAAACTATTTAAATTCGTGTCAATAACATCGTTCCACTCTTCTTCTTTCATACGAATAAAAAGATTATCCTTAGTAATACCAGCGTTATTAACTAAAACATCTAATCTTTGATGCTCAGCTACCACAGTTTCAATTAAGCTTTTCACCTGCTCTTTATTAGACATTTCACATGACTTATAAAAAGCTTCGCCTAAATTTATCTCAGAAGCAGCACTCTGAGCTACTTTCTGAATACTAGAATTAATTTCCACAGCAGCAGTACTCTCTGCTGAGCGTCCCGTGATTACAACTTTAGCTCCTTCACTAACAAAAAGCTCTGCTATAGCCTTTCCTATACCCCTAGTTCCACCTGTAACTATCGCTACTTTATTTTTCAGCGAACCTGTAAATTTAAAATCCTGCATAGTGCTTGTTTCCTGACTGTTTTTTTCTAATATTTCTAGCATAAAAAGCTATTTTAGCAAACCGACTCTCAATGACTGAAATTTATAGGGATTTTAATAAAGACTCTGCCTAACCCCAATTACTAGCATCCCTCGCAAGCTCACGCTGCATGTCCTTCTTCTTAATAGCCTCACGCTTATCGCCCTTCTGCTTACCTTCGGCTAAATGTAGAAGAACCTTCGCATAATTTCTTTTAAAGAAAATTTTACTAGCCACTAGCGTCTGATTATTTAATTTTATTTTATGCTCTAATTTAGAAATTTCGTCTTTATTTAAAAGCAGCTTCTTCGCTCTGAGTGGCTCATGATTATATCTATTTCCGAAAGCGTATTCAGATATATGGCAGTTAAATAAAAAAACCTCACCATCTATAACCTTTGCGTAAGCACCTTTAAGCTGCACCTGCCCATTACGTACAGATTTCACTTCAGTTCCCTGAAGCACTATACCAGCGACGAACTCCTTACCCAAATGAAAATCAAAGCTAGCCTTACGGTTTCTAGCTACAGTAGCCGAACCTGATAGATTATCTTTTTTCTTTTTTTTAGATTTTTTAGACATTAACTATCTATTCACGAAATCTCTTAACCGAATGATGATCCAAGAGAACCTTTCATAAATTATGGTAGCAAGTCCACAGCTTTTCGGCGATCAGCAATCTGTACGTTAATATTAGTAGCATTAAAATAACCACCTAAATTTAAATCAATAGCTGCTTTTTTATCTTTTAAAATATTCATCGTATTACCAACTCTATCTAAAGAATTAGAAACCCTTTTAACCATAGATTTAAGACTAGCTTCCATGCGTCCTAGATTAGACTCTATCTGATCAATATCTACTAAAGACTGGTCATTAACTAAACCCGTAGAGCCCCCTATAGATGCGACATTAGCTGATACTGTAAGGTTATTCAACGCACGAGAGGATTTAGCTCCGAGAGTCGCAGATTTAGTAGCAGCAGTATCTATATTTAAACCAGTAGTAGGTGCACCTAAAACAGATGAGAAATCATATTCTTGAATCGTAGTGCCTCCAACTCCTTGATAAAGCTTATCACCAGCGGCAGCATGATAATCAATACCATCAGCCTTAGCCACAAGGTCACCAGTAGTAGTATCAAAAACATAAGTAGCACCTGAATTCACTCCAGCAGAATCATCTAGGCGAGAATGAATAATGGCATTAGTTCCATCTAGTTTAACTTTAAAACCAAAATCATCATAGGCGTCGATACTTAATCCCTGAGCTGCTAACGCAGTTGCATCAAAACTTCTAATGAGTCCATCTGAAGTGCTAGAGCTAATCGCAGTAGTCGCAGTAGTCTCTGCTTGACTGACAGTCTGCCCGCCTGCAATAGCAGCAGCATACTCTGTCATCATTTTATCTATATCATAAAGATGTACTGCTCCACCGAAACCATTAAATCCTCCGCCATTATTCTGACGAGCATTCCATGTAGGCCTATCTATATATCCCTCTACAGTATTATGGCCAATAAGTGTACTAGTACCAGCTGCATAAACATTACCTCTATAGTAAGCAGATTCTCCAACAATTAACTGATTACCTTGAGCATAAGAACTATACCCAAAAGACTTCCAAGAAGCTTGATCTGGTGACTGAAGAGTTCTTTTAGTTCCAGTCTCTCTGTCGAGAAAAGTAACACTACCATCTCTGGTTAACCTTCGCATCCATGGTGTTCATTAGCGAAACCTGATCTATCACATGAATTCTATTACTATTAAGACCTACGTACCCCATGAAATCCCACGGCAAACCCACGAATAATTAAGCAAAAATAAAGCAAGAAAATAAAAGCTGTTCAAGGAGGGTTATTCATGAGGAAATAGATTCATGAATAAGAAT
>RFQS01000228.1 GCA_009924885.1 Pseudomonadota bacterium
AAGAGTGATGAAGAGATATATGATGCTTACCATCAGCTTTGGAAGATAGAGGAATGTTTTAGAACATTAAAAAGTCATTTAAAAATCAGACCAGTATATAGCAAGGGGTATCTATGCGAGGCTAAAAGTAGATAAATATATTGGCTTTGTTTACCCGAGTATTGAAGAGATCGCCCAAGCTTTGAGGAAGAGAGATAAAGCTCGAATTATACCTTCTGGAAGTTTAGCTTTAAATTTATTAGGCTTATCTAATCAAGTTCCCACAAACCATGTTTATCTTACTGATGCTACTGCAAGCAAAGTGAGTGTCGGTGGTCAAAGTATCATATTTAAGAAAACAGCACCGCGAAATCTTGCTTGCATTGGTGAGATCAGTGCATTGGTAATACAAGCCCTTAAGTCCAAGGGGCAGGAAAATTTATCAGAGCAAGACAAGCAAAAGATTATTGAATATTTGAGGCAGGAAGAGTCTTACAGGCTTAAACATGACATGAATTTAGCTCCAGAGTGGATTAGGAAGATTATGAGAGAGGCGATATAAAACAGTGAAGAGGCAATATTCTTTCTGCAACACTGTAATTACTATCGGCTTTCTGGATATTTTTATAATCTCTACACTGACGAGAAACATACTAGATTTGAATCAGGAACGAATTTTAGTAGAATTATCCGAGCTTATAATGCTGATAAACTACTTAGATCTCTTTTATTGAAAGCTTTGGAGTCCTTAGAGATATCAATTAGAGCAAACCTTTCTCAGATTGAGCAGCAAACTGCTTTACTATTAAAGCGTATGTTCCAGAAGGGGCATAATAAGTATAGCCCCATCTAAAGATGATAAACAGAATCAGAGATTTATTCGTTAACAGAATCAGAGATTTATTCGATAGAAGCTCCTCACAGCCTATTTCTAAAGATCCCACCATTGCTGCTCAGAAAATCAACAAAGCGGAGCGATTAGAGCGGAATGAAAATATTACAGAGATTTCTGCAGCTCAGACTTTAGAGTCTATTAAGGATTTTAATAAACCTCTTGGCCAATTGTTAATTTCACAGAGAATAATTAATCAAGAACAGGTGCAATCAATACTTACTAACCAAGCAAAATTAAACCTCTTAAGCAGAAGCGGTGAAGATATCATAAATATAGATTTAAGCGAATTAGACAATAAATTAATAGAAAAAAATATTTCACCCGAGCTAGTGGATGCAGAAAAACAGAATATCATCACAAAGGGGAATCAAGGTCTAAAAACGACAGAACCCCATGTTCCAGTGATCGGAGAACTTGCTCTAAAATCTAAGATGATTTCAAATCCCCAAAGCTTCAACCTTCTACTGATGATGCAAGGCATCTCTCGAATTTTAACAAATACTCTCTCAGAGGACTTTTTAGACATAAACAAGAAGTTATACATTGATACAGAAACTAATTCCTTAGTTCAATCTATACAGTCTACAAATCATTTATTGGCTATTGCCACAAGCCTAGGGGTCAATATTACAGACAAAGAAAAAAACTCAATTGCACGCAGGCTTTTCAAAAAAGTTTTAAAGAATAAAGACCTAGATAGCAAATCAAGAGAGAATTTAACTAGATTAATGAAAAAGATGAAAAACTCAAATTCATTGAGAATTTTTAACCCTGAAAAAAGACTTATCAATAGAATTAAAAAAGAATCAATAAACAAGATCAAAAGATCTGAATCTATTATAAATAAAGATGATTGGGTTAATTTAGTTAAGAAGAGAGCCAAGACTGCGCTTAGCTAAAGCTTGTGTAGCAGTATTTAAATGCGATAAATGAAACCAAGATCAACTGTCATATCTGGAGCAGCCTCATTTAAACCTTTACTTATCCAAGAAACTATAACTAAATCCTTAGTAATCGCATAACTAGCTCCCATATCCATAGCTAATGGATTATCAATACCTTCAGTAAAATAAACGGTCCCATAGATATGAGAAAAGAGATTTAGTTCAGGTTTAACATAGTAATTTAAGTTGAAAACCAGTGGTGCAGAGACTATCGCACTAGTACCAGTATTTGCATTAAAACTTGAAAAATCTACAGTCGCATTAATTATGCTACCAAACTTCTTCGTAAACATTTTCCCCATAACCAACATATAGCTCTGATCAAAACCTACATTCCTTAAATCCCTATCCCCCACTGGAATTTCCCAGTCAGTAATAATTTCTGTACTAGGAATATATTTAGATTCATCACGGAGACGTATCTTCGTACCTAGAGACATATTAGAAAGACCTGAATCTATTTCATTTACAGTTACACCAGCAGAAGTTACTCGCGCTTCAAGTTTATTATTAATAAGACCATAACGCAGCTTAGTCTGCCCAAGCTGGTAACTATAAGACTTATCACCTTTAAATTTAGTCCGATAACTCATAAAATCCTCTTCAATAATTAAATGGTTTTTATCAGCAATACCCGGAGAATTAGAAGCACCACCTAACTCAAAAGTCGTAATGGCGTCCATCGCCGCGAAACCTGGATTATTAAAAACACATAGAAGTAAGCCTAAGGCTGCTAAACGACTAAACATGAAGCCCCAAGCAAAGCTAGAAGATGAATTCTTACTAATTTCAGGAGAGTGAATCATTATCAATAATCATGGCAGTGATTAATAATCTTAGTACGTAAAATTTATGTAAAAATGAAGATTAATGTCCTACGCCAATTTTGATCATATCTATTTAGGAATTAAACTTTTCCACGAAGGTAGATTCTATGAAGCTCATGAAGAAATAGAAAAATTTTGGCAGAATTACCACGAAGCAGATCGCTGTCTGTATCAGGCTTTTATCCAAATTTGTGCTTGTTTACACCTCACAAATGAGAAACGTTATGCTGGAGCAAAAAAAGTTTTAGAAAGAGCTAGGAAAAATATTTTCCGAAGCGAGGTCACCGACACAAATCACCTGCAAAATCAACTCAGTGAATTTAAGCAATTCATTGATCTTGAGAAAATTTTTCTAAATACAGAAGCCTTACTCAATAAACATCTCAGTGCCACTGATTTTAAAATCTAAATCCCAAGCGGAAGAAAAATCTATCTCCCGAGCTTGTTTATAGAAATCTAAAGCTTTTTCATAATTTTTATTTAATAAATGATATGAACCTTGAAAAGTTAAAGCTGTTGAGGATTGGTTATCGATTTCCAGTAATTTATCTAATAATAACTTTGCAACATCAGATAAAGAAGAATCTTTAATTGT
>RFQS01000229.1 GCA_009924885.1 Pseudomonadota bacterium
AAAGTATTTGTGGAATAAAAAGTCTTCTTTCATCACTAGCTGAATTAAGATGCTCTAAGCTCTGCTGAATTAAAGAGATAGCAAGTAATATTTCAGTTAGACGAATAGCCTGCTCAAAACTCATAGACTGGATCTCCAGATAAATGCTCTAAACTAGACTGATAAAGCACATGTGCTTCCAAAGCAGATTGCCTTCTATAAATAAAGGTTATTCTAAATTCAAAAAATTTATTTTCTAGTTTATAGCCCTCTTTTAATAAATATCTTTTAATACGATTTTTGATTTCAGTATCTGCATGCTCAGTAGGTTCTAAGATTAAACTTTCAGCACAATTAGTCATATACATAGTTTCATTCCATTCAGCGTTATAAAAGAATCTATAGAAATGACTTAAAATAGACAGCTTCTCTGGACGTGGACGAAACTCAATCCAGCTCAGATTTTCTTCAATATGCTCTAATAGCCTGAATTCTATACGTGGCGATGGAGCTATTTCTTTAAAAAACTGCCACGAAGGCTGTAATATAGGGAGCAGTAATTTTATGATTTTTATCACTAAAATTAGTATAAAATGATTTCCAAATTATCGCCCTAATCCTAATGAGCTAGCCAAAGACCAAAAGAGCCAAAGATAAAGAGAGTCACTCCCACTCAAACGCCGACCTCATAAAATCACACTCCACCTTCGATAAACCAAATTTAACTGCAACCTTACGCCATTGCTTAACTGCCGCTGCCACCTCTTTACTAATCTGAATCGCACGATTTTTATTAATCCTGAACTCCTTTATAACGCTCATAGCAAGCTCAAGAGATGCTGATCTATCCTCATAGTTTATAGCTGTGCTTAGTATTCTTGGCTTAATTTCTATAGGAGTTGGATTCAGATCATAGACTGGAGACAACCTCCACCCTTTATAACGCTCATAAATAAAACCGTGATTTCTTAAATGATCATCTGTATTTGCGATCATAACGCTAAATACTATACGCCGCCAAAGCTCTGTCAAATCATGATTTGGAGAAGCACCGTTCTGAATTATTGCGTAAGCTATCTCTAAATAGCTATGCTCTTCATTATCTTTAGCTCCTAACATGCTCATAGCTGAGAGAAAAGGAATACGTTCATCATTATTACGATCAAAACGTTTAATAATTAAAACTGGCTTCCTGAGTATCTTTTCTATTCGCCAGTCTGGGACATTAATTCCAGCAGATTTAGCCAGATCAAGGGCTACTGCTTCCCATAAAACAACATTATATTCATCATCCTTTCTTGGAAATTTGGCGATAGCCAGAGTACCGTCTTTATCCTGAACTGAAGCTTTAGGTCTTGCACCGCCTAATGATGATCCTGGAGCTAATAATAATTTAAGATCTTCAGCAGATTCTTCATTATCTAGAAAGCGCTCTGTGGCTGAGAGTAGCTTTGGTAATTTAATAAGTGATGGAATTGGATTCTGATCTTTTGCTGCAAGGAAAACAGCTTTATCAAGCTCTAAAGAAAATCTTAATGCACCTTGGCGTGCTTCATCATTTACCCCTAATAGATAATCTGCTTCAAGTAGCGTTATCGGAGTCCGTTTCTCTGCCTTAGCTTTTTTACTTTCTGCTCGCCGCATCAAAACACGCCCCCAACGATCTGGAGCAGAATCACCAATTGCCCCAAAGACACTTGCTGCGGCGTGAAAAGTACCTTCTGTTAATTCAAGAGCTGGCTCTAATGCAAATTTTTCTGAATGTTTTAACCAAGCTGAATCATACTCAAAAGATACTGTTTCTTTTCCTTTATGTGAGTTAAACCATAGCTTACCTACTGGTATGTTCTCCTTGCCAAGGGAAATCCAAACTATGATTTCTCTACTACTCATGATTATCTATTTTTTCTTCTTCGGTAATCGTACTCTTTTAGGTAATTTCTCTTCTTCAAGCTGTCTTCCAGTAAGGTCATGAGCAGCATCCACAAGATCATTTAATCTATCTGCAAGACCCAATACAAAAAGTACAGAGCCATAAGCCCCCATGGAAGCCGTCGGATCACCTTTTTCAATTTTACCAATAGTCGCTCGTGAAAGCCCTGCTCGCTCTGCCATAATTTCAATAGTGACTCTATGCCTGCGACGTGCATCACTTATGTCATTTCCCAGCTTACGCAAAACTTTAATTACTGGTATAGGTAAATTAACAGGCTTTTTCATAAAGCTCCTTATAACAGTCATTATACCCGTTTAGCAACTATTATAACAAGCTTAGAAACTATTTCCAGACTACGTGAACATCATTAAACCAAATTACTCAAAAATCTTCTCGCTGAAATTATACTAACTTTAGCCCCATTAATATCATCTACCTGATAGTAACTATCACCTTTTAAATGCACCTGAAAAGCATAAGGTATAGTAACTCTCTCTAAGAGATATTTAAGACTAGGATCTAGACTCTGCTCACTGAGCTTTACTTCTACTGCTATCCACGGTTTTGCTTCTTTAAGAATAATAAAATCCACTTCATGACCTCTAGTATCCCTAAAATATCTTAACTCTGTTCTCATACCATAAATGTCTTCAATAAAATGACAGAAACGTAAAAGATGCATGGCAATTAGGTTCTCGAATCTAGCAGCGTCATTATCAACTAAAGCCCAGTCCCAGAAATATAATTTTTGTTCTTTTTTAACTGCCCTAATATTCTTTAATATCTGCTTTCCACCTAAAGGACTCACTCTAAAACAAGCATATATATTCTCAAAAATTTCAAGCCAGTGTTTTACAGCATCAAAACTAACTTCTAAATCCTCTCTAAGACTGTTTATAGATAAAGGGGAGCCAACTGTTAACGGTAAATGATGATATAGAAGTTCCATTTTGTCGAGCTGAATAATATTCTCTAAATCACGAACATCCTCTCTGACTAAACGATCTGTGTATGAGTTACGCCATCTTTTGGCTTGGCGCTCTGAACCTGATAGAAAAGGTTCTGGGAAACCACCTAATTTTAAAAGTGTATCTAAAGCCTCACTGTCTTTAACATCCTTCTGCATAAGTACAAGCGTATCTAAATCTTCCTTAAGCTTAGTCCCTGAAAGCTCTGCATAAGTAAGAGGGTGTAAATGATGCAGGAAGTATCTCCCCTGAAGCGAATCTCCACCACGACTATAGACATCTAATTTAGCACTACCAGTTACTAAAATTTTCCTCTCTGGGACGTGTTTATCGAACTTTCCTTTAAGCCAATTG
>RFQS01000230.1 GCA_009924885.1 Pseudomonadota bacterium
TAGGGGTGAAGAATATCTTTTTAGTGAAGAGAATATCCAAGCAGCGATTCAGAAACTTAAAAACCCTCAATACGATGGACTTTTAAAGACTAGTGAAGATGTCTATGATTTGCTGACTTTAGGCTGTTCTTTAGCACAGTCTGTAGAAGGTGATTTAAAAAGTCATTCTTTTAAATATATTGATTTTAAGGATATTGAAAATAATGTTTTTCATGTAACTGCTGAGTTCTCCGTAGAACGTAATCGCAGTACTGAGCCTAGAAGAGCAGATATAGTAGTTTTCGTTAATGGCATTCCTTTAATCGTCATGGAGTGTAAAAAACCTAGCATAGATCTTACTGAAGCAGTTACGCAGCTCCTTTCATATCAAAGAGATGAAAATATTCCTAAATTATTTATCTATTCACAGATTTTAATAGCTATAAATAGCAATGAAGCTAAATATGCGACTACTGGAGCTGCTAGTGAATACTGGGGAATTTGGCGAGAGTTAGAGTCTAAGAGTGAGGAGATACAGCGATCTGTTTCTAAGAAGCTTTCTTCTGCCGAGAAAGATAATCTTTTTCAGGGTGACTTTAGTAAAGCTCGCAGGCACTTTAATATTCAAGACCAAGCTGGGAAAAGACTTCTCACTGAGCAGGATAAATTAATTTTTAGTTTATGTAGGAGAGACAGGCTTTTAGACTTAGTTTTTAATTATATGATCTATGATTCTGGTAATAAAAAAATCGCTAGATATCAGCAGTATTTCGTTATTAGGTCTACTATGGCAAGAATTTCAGTATCATCGGATGAGACTGTTGCCCAACGTGCAAGTTCAAGGCTGAGGAGGACGAATGACCGCAGTGGTGGGATAATCTGGCACACTCAAGGTTCTGGCAAGTCTTTAACTATGGTTATGTTGGTTAGAGCTATTACAATGTCTAAAGATATTTCTAATCCTAGAATACTTTTAGTTACTGATAGAGAAGATTTAGATAAACAGCTTACTAATACTTTTAAAGCCTGTGGGCTAAGCATGAAGAAAGCTAGTTCTGGACGTAATTTAATAGCTCATTTGAAAAATCAAGAATCAATTATAACTACTTTGATTCATAAATTTGATAAAGCTTTAAATGCTGAAAGCTTTCAAGATGAGTCTGGGAATATCTTTGTTTTGGTAGATGAAAGTCATAGAACGAATTTCGGTAATTTGCATGCAAGTATGCGTAAAATGTTGCCGAATGCCTGCTATTTAGGTTTTACAGGAACGCCACTATTAAAGGCAGAGAAAAATAATTTTGAAAAATTTGGTGGTTTAATTGAGCCGCATTATTCAATTAGACAGGCGGTAGAAGATAAAGCCGTGGTGCCGCTTCTCTATGAGGCTAGGTTGGTCGATATTTCACAGAATGAAACTGCTATAGATTTATGGTTCGAAAGACACACTGTAGACCTTTCTAAAGACCAGAAGACAAGCTTAAAGAAAAAATATTCCAGTCCTAAAATGCTTCAGAAAACAGATCAAGTAATCTATATGGTGGCTTTTGATATTAATGAACATTTTATGAAAAACTGGCAGGGGACGGGTTTTAAAGCTCAGCTAGTTACTCCGAATAAAAAGACTGCGATTAAGTATTATAACTACCTTAGGGATTTAGGTTCAATTAAGTCAGCTGTGATTATCTCTCCTCCACAGGATTTAGAGGGTACTGATGATGAAGGTGATGTTTCTGAAGTAAATCATTTCTGGCAGCAGATGATGAAAAAATATGGTACAGAAAAAAATTATACGGATTCTATTATTAATGAATTTAAAAATGGTGATGAATTAGAAATAATCATAGTCGTAGATAAGCTGCTCACTGGTTTTGATGCACCTAAAAATACAGTACTCTATCTTTGCAGGACTTTAAAAGAACACACTCTCTTACAGGCTATCGCTAGAGTAAATAGGTTAGCCGAGGCTAAAGAATTTGGTTATATAATCGATTACGCAAATGTAGTCTCTGAGCTTGATAAGGCTTTTAATATTTATGATGCTTTAGAGGGTTATGATAAGACTGATTTAGAGGGTGCTTTTGCAAATATAGATACTGAGATTAGTCGCTTAGCACAGGTTAATTCTAATCTCTGGGATCTTTTTAAAGAAGTTCAGAATAAAACTGATCATGAAGCTATTCAGCAGGAGTTAGCTAAAGATAGCTTGAGAGAAGAATTTTATGATGCTTTAAATGAATATAGTAAGGTATTAAAAATAGCGTTATCTTCGGAAAAGTTTATTAGGAATGAGTCCCAGCCTAAGATTGATCGCTATAAGCACGATTTAAGGTACTTCTATAATCTTAAAGAAGCAGTTAAGCAGCGTTATGCAGATACAGTTGATTTCAAAAAATATGATACAAAAATTGAAAAGCTTATGAACACCTATATCTATGCTAATGAAATAGTACCTTTAAATCAGCCCGTTAATATTTTTAGTGAAGAGTCTTTTAATCAGCTCAAATCAGGTAAAGGGCATTATGCTAATTTAAGTGTCGCTGCTAAAGCAGATGAGTTAGCTAGTGTTATGAAAAAGGAAATCGTGGAGAAGCTCGCATTAGAAGATCCAGTCTATTACCAGTCTTTATCTGAAAGAATACAGAAGACTATAGAGGAGTTTAGAAATAAGCAGATAAGCGATATTGAATATTTACAGGAAATGATTGATGTGAGAAATAATAAAATCACTCATAAAAAAAGAGAGGATATACCAGCTGAAATCAGTAATAACGATGAAGCCGCTGCTTATTATTCAGCCATAAAACCTTTTTATAGTAGGTATCTTGAGGACGACGAAAACGCAGAAATTGGAGTTCGGCAACACTGCCAAAATGAGCTAAGTGAAGCTTCTAAAACAGCTAAGCTAAATGAGCTTACGGTTTTAACGGCTTTGAAACTTATTCAGATACTTGATTTAGAGCAGAAAGTAGATTTTTGGAATGATGAAAATGCTGTAAAAAAAGTAATGAATTTAATGGATGATTTTTTCTATGATGAAATTAAAGCTATTCATCAGCTTCAGCTCTCTACTGATGATATGGATGAGATTATAGATAAAGTTATGCAGATAGCTAAATATAGGAGAAGCTAATTAGTGAAAGACCTAAACGCAGAAATTGCAGCTCGCAAGCAGTACCTAAAGCTAAGGTTCACTAAACGTAAAACTCTGAGTATAGCTGTATTGCCAGAT
>RFQS01000024.1 GCA_009924885.1 Pseudomonadota bacterium
CTTTACGGAAATTTATATCGCTAAACTGGGTCATTAATGCGCCGTTGAGTGGGTAATTAATTCGCCACTCGGTGGGTAATTAAACCGCCGTTACGCAGGAGCAAACATGCGAAGAACTTTTTGGACTGAGAAAGTTGATTTATCAGGTGCAAATTTCAAGAATACAGATATTAGAGATAACTTCTTCTTAGACTCAAAGCTTATTGGGACTGACTTAAGAGGGGCAAATATGAAAAATATAATATTTGAGAAAACGTTTTATTCAATTAATACTAAATGGCCAAAATCGTTCAATAATAATGAAATCAAAAGACTTAGAGAAAATAGAAACCTTATTTGCATTGATTGCCCAGAACCACTCAGCATAGATGAAGTCAAGTATCAAAAACACTGATTGTTAGTGCTCTAAACTAATGATCATTGCTTCTTAATTATCCCCATCACCTCAAAACCACATAAGCTTCAAGAATCACCTCCTGAAAGCTCTCTGGCAGCCGAGCCCAATCAAACACATCTATTAAAATAGGAATATTAGATTCTTTAATAGCATCAATAAAATCAGAGAAAGCTCCTATCGGTATAGGTTTCAAATCAACAGAACGCAAAACTATATCTAAATCACTGCTTTCATGAGCATTTCCAGTAACCCGCGAACCATAAGCCCAGATAGAAATATCGGGTAAATATTTATCTGCGATCTCTAATAATCTTAATTTATCTTTTTCTCTTAGAAATAGCTCAGGCTGCTTCATTTAAAGCCTCTATAGTTTCGGCTAATTTATTAGCATCGATTATAAACTCAGGAATTAAGCTTAAAGTTTCATTCGCAAAATTAACTCCATAATCATGTGCCGTTTCATTACGACTATCACGATACTTAAACCATCTTTCAGTTTCTTCTAGGCTCAATAAACCATGCTTACTAGCACTGCGAAAAACGTCCTTAAAGTTCATCGTATCTAACTCTCTAGGTAAGGCGAAATATGGTTTTAAAGATCTTCGCAATAATTTCACTGACTGTTCGATTATCAGCTCAAACTCTTTTACACAAGCCGCCCTGTAAATATCATAGAGTTCATCCTCTGTAGAGAATTTAGCCAAAGAACTAAAAGCCTTCTCCAAGGTATTCATACATCTTGTGAAGTACTCTAAATTAATTTTACTCATAATTGCACTGTTGCCAAACTCCAATTTCTGCGTTTTCTTGGCAGCAGTCCCCTTCCAGATTACTTCTTAACAACAAGCTTATCAGCCTTAGAAACCACAGCATGCGTCTTCATCTGCATTCCGAAAAGCTCAATAAACCCAACTGCTGACTGGTGATTAAACATATCACCTTTATCATAAGTCGCTAAGCCTTTATCATAGAGCGAGAATGGTGATTTTCTTGAAGCTACTGTGATAGAACCTTTATATAATTTAAGTTCTATCTCACCAGTTACATGCTCCTGTGATTGATTTATAAAAGCATCCATACAGTCTCTAAGTGGCTCGAACCAGAAACCTTGATAAATCATCTCTGAATACTTCTCGTCAAGCAGGTTTTTAAAGCTTTTCATATTTTTAGTCATCACTAAATACTCTAATTCTTTATGTGCTTTACCTAGAAGTACTGCTGCTGGAGCTTCATAGATCTCTCTAGATTTAATACCGACTACTCTATCTTCGATTTTATCGATACGCCCGATAGCATTATCACCAGCGATTCTATTTAACTCTTCGACAAGCTCAATCGGCGCAAAAGATTTACCATTAACTGCTACTGGAACACCCTTCTCAAAAGAGATACGCACATATTCTGCTTTATCTGGAGCAGACTCTGGAGATTTCGTCATACCATAGACATCTTCTGGAGGCTCTACTGTAGCGTCTTCCAGAATGCCACACTCAGCAGACCTGCCCCATAGATTTAAATCTATCGAATAAGGACTCTTTTTAGAAGTAGGAACTGGAATACCGTGTTTATCCGCATACTCGATACTTTCTTCTCTAGTCATCCCCCACTCTCTAGCTGGAGCGATGATTTTAAGGCTAGGATCTAAAGCCATTATGGAAAGATCGAATCTTACTTGATCATTACCCTTTCCAGTACAGCCATGTGCGATAGCATCAGCTTTATATTCATGAGCGATATCGACTAAGATCTTAGCGATAAGCGGTCTAGCTAACGCTGTAGCTAAAGGATAATTTTCTTGGTAATTGGCATTAGCCTTTAAAGCTCTGAAACAGAACTCTTCTATAAATTCTTGCTTAGCATCTATAACTCTACTTTCACTAGCTCCGATGGTAAGAGCTTTTGCCTGTATCTCTTCAAGCTCTTGTCCTTGACCTAAGTCTATCGCTACGCAAACGACCTCATTACATTTATGCTCTAAAAGCCATTTCACGGCTACAGAAGTATCTAAACCCCCACTATATGCAAGAACTACTTTATCGGCTATTTTTTTTGACATATTTATATAATCTTAAGTAAATATTTTAACTGATTAGAAGATAGGAAATAACGCAAATATTCTTTCAAGTAGTTAAATTTAAACTAAGATTATCTATCGTGAAAACTAAAACACTAAATTTAATAGATCTCTACAGATACAGAAAAGATTTCATCTGGGGTAAGGATTATTACGCTAGCATAGAAGATAATCGAGTAGTCTCATCCATCCTTTACAGCAAGTATCTAGAAGCCAAAAAAGCACTGGAGCTGCATGAATTCGACACGAATCATGAAGAACTTTTAAAAGATTTCATCTCCCATTTCAGTCTTAAAGAAGATATCTATTATTTTATTAGCAAGCTCACAGAGAGCGATCAAGTAAATGAAATTACATTCCTGCAAGCACAAGGTTTTCGCAGACTCACTCGTGAATACCTTTTTGAATATCAAGATTTCAAGACTACTAGCCTAGATACAGTAAACATCCTCTGTGAAACAGCGACAAATAAAGACTTAAAGAATATGATACAAATCTGCAAATACGCACAGCCAATAGAATTTAGAGATTATTTATTTCACTACCCCGATTTTTTCAAAGGTCGGTTAAACGACACTTACATCTTCTATTCTGCCAATAACCCTAAAAATATCTTAGGGTATGCCTGCAAGATAGATCCCGAGAAAAATATTTTTGAATTTATAGTACCGCCCACTCAAGCACTATCTTTCATAAACTTCTTAATGGTTTTCGTTGATAAATATGTACATTTTGAAAAGAATGAGAATTTCAGCTTTATAGTAAATGAAAATATTAAAGATTCTTTAGGCGAGATTCAAGAAAAATTCAAATTAAAACAAGTTAAACAAGTACTAATACAAGAAGCAAAAAATAGAGACAAAGTAAAACTCTTAGAAAAGTGGGGTAATAAAATTCAGATCCCCGTGCCCAATGGGCAAGTCAGTAACAAGTCTAAAATTATAGATGGCACTAAAACTTTCAAGTAAGTCCATCGGCAGCTCTGCATTTAAAGAAGTTCCTATCCAAAGTTCCTCTAAATCTTCAAAGCAACCTGCTAAGTGCAGTTGGTAAAACATTCTTTCCATCTTATATAGAGGTTCGTTACATTCTTCTAAAAAAAGTATTTTCCCTTTCAAGCCTGGCATATAAGCTGTACCCAAAAGACTACAAAAGACCGAAAGATTGGCACCGATAATACAATTAGAAGCCTTATTAGAAGAAGCACCTGAAAATAGCTTACGCAGCATATTTAAATAATTTTCAGCAATGCCCAATTCTGAGTTAATTAAAGATTCTTCTATTTCTGGCTTACACTGCCTAAGCTCAATGAATTTTATTAAGTGTTCAAGAAAAACACCCCGAAACTCCAGCCCAGAAAACTTTTCTACAGTAAGTGTTTTTTCACTTCCAAAATCAAATTTATCTTTTATTAAACTTACAAACAATTCAAAGATTTTTTTATTTATAGAGCTAGCTTCTGAAACTTTCTCTGCATCATCAAACCAAGATGCCATTTCAAAGAGCATCGGCGAATGATAAAAGGGAATAGGCTCTAAATTTAAATCATTAGCTTTACGATTAAAAGCAAGTGCAAGAGTCGTTAAATCACTGTAAGCAAGTATAGGCTTAGCATGTGCTTTTAAAATTTTCTGATAATCCAAGTACTCCAAAAGCTCTATACATCCAGCTCCACCACGCACTGAGACTATAAGAGACGTTTCTTTATTCAGATAAGCATCTGTAAATTCCTGAACTCGTTCACTTGCAGATCTTTTCTCTAAACTAAATGTTTCATCACTATAAACAGGCTCTAAGCCGAGTGAACGTAAATACCCTAAAGACTTCTCTAGCTGCGCTAACTGCTCTTCTGTTATTGGAGATGAAATAGAAATTAGAGAAATTTTCATTAGCAGTCCGTCCTAGCCGATTATAGCAACGAATAAAACGGCTGATAACTTAAACAATTATTCCAAGAGAGCAAAAGCATCTAGAGTTCTACTCAAACCAAACCTCTTGAGAATATTTCTCAACTGCTCTTGATCACACCTTAATCTTGATAAAATACTAAAGATTAAGATATGAAGATTTCCGCCAATGAAGAATACGGTCTAAGAATCATACTGAGAGTAGCTTTACTTGAAACAGCATCGCCATTGAAATTAGTTAGCTTAAGTCAAATCGCAGAAGCTGAAGGAATTACGCCTGAGTATGCTGCCTCCATCATTACTCTATTGCGCAATGGTGAACTTATAGAAAGTGTTAGAGGGAAAAATGGTGGTTACAAATTAGCAAAAGATCCTAAAGATATTACTCTCTATAATGTCGTAAGTGCCTTGAGTGAAAAGATTTTCCCGTCTAGTTTCTGTGATTCCCATGCCGGAGTTTTAGAAAGATGCATGCACAGCTCAAGCTGCTCTATAAGACCAGTCTGGCATTACATTACGAGCTTACTAGATCAACTATTCAGTCGCATCACTCTAGCAGAGCTGATGCAAACAGAAAGCAGTGTAAAAGATTTAGTAAACAATAGCATGGCAGATGTTATGGAGATGATTAGGTAAGCTAAATTATGGTGGAAACGAAAAGCAACTCTATTCTTGAAAACCTCAACTCCCAAGACTATAAATATGGCTTCACTACTGAGCTAGAAACAGATTCTTTTCCAAAAGGCTTATCCGAAGAAGTAATTAGCAAAATTTCTCAGATTAAAAATGAACCAGAGTTCATGCTCGAATTCAGGCTTAAAGCCTATAAAGCTTTTTTGAAAATGAGTGAGCCAGAGTGGGCTTTGTTAAACTACCCAAAAATAGACTTGCAGGATGTCATTTACTACTCAGCACCTAAGAAAAAAACAGGAAAAGACAGTCTTGATGAAGTAGATCCAGAGATACTTAAGACTTATGAAAAACTTGGTATCCCTATTGGTGAGCAAAAAAGACTAGAAGGCATCGCCGTCGATGCAATATTTGACAGTGTTTCTGTCGCCAATACACACAAAAAAGCTTTGGCTGAAATAGGTATAATATTCTGTTCTATTTCTGAAGCTATCCAAGAACATCCAGACTTAATAAAAAAATATATTGGATCAGTAGTACCTCACACTGATAATTACTTCGCTGCACTTAACAGTGCAGTCTTTAGCGATGGCACTTTCATCTACATACCAGCGAATACTAAATGTCCCCTAGAGCTTTCCACTAATTTCAGGATTAATACTAAAGGCTCTGGTCAATTTGAAAGAACACTTATAATCTGTGATAATAACAGCTACGTATCTTACCTAGAAGGCTGCACAGCACCTGCTTTTGATGAAAATCAATTACACGCAGCAGTCGTAGAACTAGTTACTTTAGATAATTCAGAAATTAAATATTCTACAGTTCAAAACTGGTACGCTGGAGACGAAAATGGTAAAGGTGGAATCTACAACTTCGTTACCAAGCGTGGCAAATGCGCTGGAAAAAACTCTAAAATCTCTTGGACACAGGTGGAGACTGGCTCTGCCATTACTTGGAAATATCCTAGCTGTATCTTACTTGGCGATAATAGCATCGGGGAATTTTATTCAGTCGCTTTAACAAACAATATGCAACAAGCTGATACTGGCACAAAGATGATACACATCGGTAAAAATACTAAATCTACCATTATCAGTAAAGGCATATCAGCAGGTAAATCTTCCAACACCTACAGAGGTTTAGTGAAGATGGGAGAAAGAGCTAAAGGAGCTAGAAATTATACTCAGTGTGACTCTATGTTAATTGGCTCGCACTGTAGAGCAAGTACAGTCCCTTACATCGAAGTAGAAGGGGATTCAAACCGTGTTGAACACGAAGCTTCCACTTCTAAAATATCTGAAGAGCAGCTTTTCTATTTACAGCAGCGTGGCATAAGTTTAGAATCTGCGATAGCCCTTATTATTAGTGGATTTTGCAAAGATGTATTTAAAGAATTACCTGGTGAATTTGCAGCAGAAGCGAATCAATTAATGTCTTTAAAGCTAGAAAACAGCGTCGGCTAGAGTAAAATAAAAAAAATAAATTTTCAAGTAAAACAAAAACAGGAAAGATAAAAATAGAGCAATGACAGAAACAATACTAGAAGTAAAAAACCTCGAAGCCAATCTAGAAGACGGTGATAAAATCCTAAAAGGTCTTAATCTCACAATTAAGGCGGGTGAAGTTCACGCCATCATGGGACCTAACGGCTCTGGAAAAAGTACTTTATCTAAAATACTCTCTGGGCATCCTGCTTACAAGGTTTCCAGTGGTTCAATGAATTTTCTTGGGCAAGATTTAAATGAATTAGAGGCTAATGAAAGAGCTAATCTAGGATTATTTTTAGCCTTCCAGTACCCTTTGGAAATAGCTGGTGTAAACAATCTTGAATTTCTAAGAATGGCTTATAACTCTAAACAAAAATATCATGGACTAGAAGAAGCTGATCCACTCGACTTTGATGATCTCGTCGAAAGTAAACTAGAAATACTTAGCATGAAGAATGATTTCCTGAACCGTAATTTAAATGAAGGTTTCTCTGGTGGAGAAAAGAAAAAAAATGAAATTCTCCAGATGTTAATTTTAGAGCCGAAACTAGTAGTCTTAGATGAAATAGATTCTGGTTTAGATATAGATGCTCTCAAAGCAGTAGCAAACGGCATCAACGCCTACAAAAACGCGGGCAATGCCGTATTAATGATAACTCACTATCAAAGGCTTCTAGACTATGTAGTACCAGACCAAGTGCATGTACTTAGCGAAGGTAGAATAGTTCTATCTGGGAAAGCCGATCTTGCTTTAGAGTTAGAGAAAAAGGGATATGACATTTTAAATGCCAAACTTAGCTGAAAGAAATAAAAATGAAATAGAATTTATTGAGCAGATCTTCAGAGCAAGTTCTAGCATGCTCTCTAATATTCCGAATATCAGAAGCCGTCAAGAGACTGCAATTAAAAGAGTAACTGAACTTGGTTTTCCACAGAAAAGTTCAGAGGACTGGAAATATTATGATTCTCAGCCAATATTAGAAAATTTCTTCACGTTAGATATCTGTGAAATTAATAAGCTTGATAAGGAAATTATTCGCAAACACAGGTTTCCAGAATGCTCTGAAAATCTACTGGTTACAGTAAATGGTCATTTCTCTAAGGAGCTGTCTAGCACTAGCCTTGCTAATAAAAATATCTCTATTATAGATTTTAATGACCCTGATCAATTAAAAACTCATCCTAAAGAAGAAGAGATCATTAACCAACACTTCGCCTACAAAATCAATCAAGAAGAGAGTTTCTTTAAAGCATGTAACACAGCATTAATGAGCAATGGCTTCTTACTCAGCGTACCAGATGACACTGAAATCCAAGAAACCATACAAATTCTGCATTTTTCTAATGAAAGCTGCTTTAATCAAACCCGTTCACTGATTCATCTTGGCAAAAATGCCAAACTCAAAATCATAGTCAGCTACATCGGTCTAGCTAATAGCCATTTCGTAAACAATGCCGTAGTAGAGCTAATTCTCTCAGAGGATGCCTGTTTCAAACTAGATAAAATCCAAGATGATACGCAGCAAGGGATTTTACTCTATGATCTTTACGCAAGATTAATGAAAAATAGTAACTTTGAATATAATTCTCTAGACCTAAAAGCTAATCATTCACGAGATAATATAAAAGTAGATTTATTAGAACCCGGTGCACATAGTGATTTAAGTGGTTTCTATATATTAAACAAAGACAGAAAAGCACACAATATAATCAAAGTAAACCATCTAACTCCCAACTGCACTAGCAATCAACTATACAAAGGTATAATTTCAGATTCTGCAAGAGCAGAATTCAACGGTGAAATAAATGTTAGTGAAGGTGCTAATGGCACCAATGCTACGCAGCTAAATAAAAATCTTCTGCTTTCTAATAATGCTCATATAGATTCGAGACCACAGTTAAGCATATTAGCCGACGATGTAAAATGCTCACACGGCTCTACAGTAGGGGAACTCGACGAAGATGAAATTTTCTATCTCCTTAGTCGCGGTATAAAAAAAGATGATGCTCTTGCGATGCTCACTCTGAGCTTCTGTGAAGAAATCATACAGAAAGTAACGATAGATAGCGCAAAGCAACACATTCGCAACCTAACTTTAGAAAACCTAGATACTAAAATACACACTGCAAATACGGTACATAAATTGAAATAAGGGAAAGCATGATGAACAGCAGCACTCAACTTAAAATCCCAGCGAAACTAGATTTAATTAAAATCAGGGAAGATTTTCCTATATTAGATTCCAGCATTAACGGTAAAAAATTAATCTACTTAGATAATGCTGCTACTACCCATAAACCTCTCTGCACTATAAATCGCATGAGAGATTTTATGCTGAATGAGAACGGTACTGTGCGAAGAGGGCTTTATAGTCTTTCCATTAATTCCACTAAAGCTTTTGATGAAGCTAGAGAAAGAGTAGCTAAATTCATTAATGCAAAATCCTCCTCTGAAATAGTGTTCACGCGAGGTAGTACCGAAAGTATAAACCTAGTTGCTTACAGCTTTTCATCCGCCTTCATAGAAGCAGGGGACAGCATCTTAATTTCAGGACTGGAGCATCACGCAAATATAGTCCCTTGGCAGCTTCAAGCAGAAAAAATCGGAGCTAAAATTTTAGTTATTCCAGTACTTGAAAATGGTGAATTAGATCAAGAAGCCTTTAATAAATTAATTAAAACTCCAAAACTTAAGATACTCGCTTTAACTCATATCTCTAACTCTATTGGAACTATAAACCCGATAAAAGAAATGATTAAATCTGCTCACGCAGAAGGAGTTAAGGTATTAATAGATGGAGCCCAATCTGCTGGTCATTTTAAAGTAGATATGCAAGATTTAGATGCAGATTTTTTCGTATTCTCTGGTCATAAAATCTTTGGACCCACTGGAGTAGGAGTACTTTATGGCAAATATGATCTTCTGAAAGTTATGCCTCCTTATCAAGGTGGCGGTGAAATGATAGAAAAAGTCACTTTTGAGAAAACCACTTTTACCACTCCACCACACCGTTTTGAGGCTGGCACACCAGCTATCGCAGAAGTCATAGGACTAGCAAGCTCCATAAACTATTTGGAGAATATCGGCTTAGACCTAATCGCTGACTATGAAAATGAGTTACTAAACTATGCTACTGCTCGCATTAAGGAATTTAAAAACATAAATATTATTGGTGATGCAAAAAATAAAGCATCTTTAATCTCTTTCACCTCAGATCTTGCAGAAGCCTTTGATATTGGTACTTTAATTAACGAATATGGTGTAGCGATAAGAGTCGGACATCACTGCGCGCAACCTGTTATGCAAAGGTTTGGAGTAAGCTCTACGGCAAGAGCTTCTTTTGCGTTTTATAATACTAAAGAAGATATAGACTCTTTCTTCACAGCCCTAGAAAAAGTTTTAGCGATATTTTAAAAAGGAAAAGCCACTATGATAAGCGAACAAGAAATAGAAACGATGATAAAACAAGAACTTAAGGTTGAAACCCTTATAGTCAATGACTTAAGCGCGGGCAGTCATAATCACTGGGAGATAGAAATTAAAACACCAGAGTTTAATAATATTCCAAAAATTAAACAACATAGAAAAATCTATGAAATTTTAAAAGAGCCGTTAGCTAGTGAAGCAATACATGCACTCATGATTAAATCTAGCGGCACTGAAAACTAAAGAAGCCATTTTAATAATAAAAACAAAGGAGCAAAATATGCAAATCGGCAACACAACACAAGGCGAACTTCCAGCGGAATTAAAAGAAAAAATTGACACTATTCTAGCTAAAGATAAAATAGTCCTATTCATGAAAGGGGATAGATTTCAGCCACAGTGTGGATTCTCAGATGCAGTAGTCAAAGTATTAAATTTCCATGATAGCGAATATGCTACTTATGACGTACTCTCTAACCCAGATCTAAGAGCTGGAATGAAAATTTACTCTGAGTGGGCGACTTTCCCGCAGCTTTATGTAAATAAAGAATTTATCGGCGGTTGTGACATCATTATGGAAATGCACCAAAACAGTGAAATGGCTGCGATTCTAAAATAATTACCAAAAACAAAAAGCTATAATCAAAATCATGTTAAGTTCAAAAGAAC
Source organism: Pseudomonadota bacterium (assembly GCA_009924885.1). GTDB lineage: Bacteria > Cyanobacteriota > Vampirovibrionia > LMEP-6097 > LMEP-6097 > LMEP-6097. Next base: position 10,595 of record RFQS01000024.1, read on the forward strand.
TATCCAATCTGGGTGTCATAAAAAAAATTAATTCTCGGCTTGATCCTGAAAATCTTAGTCACATAGAGAAAAGTGTGAATGAAATAGTTAACAAGGTTAAGAATACAGGCAATGCAGCAATAAAAGAATTTTCAGAAAAATTCGATAAATATACCCTTAAAGATGAAGAACTTAAAGGCATCTCTGTAAAAGGAGCTTATAAATTACTTGACGCAGAATTAAAACAGTCTTTAGAAGTAGCTAAAGAAAGAATAGAAAGGTTTCATATTGAAGAATATAGAAGTTCTAATTTCGCTCAAGGTTGGGGCTTTACAGGTAACCTAGGAGAAAGACTCGGAGTGAGATATACTAGCCTAGACTCTGTCGCAGTATACATTCCAGGTGGAAAAGCCCCTTTATTCTCCACCGTACTTATGACAGTTATACCAGCAAAAGTAGCTGGCGTTAAGCGCATAGTACTGTTCAGCCCACCACCCATACATCCAAGCATTCAAGGCTTATCTGATCTCCTTGATATAGATGAAATTTATCCTATAGGCGGTGCTCAAGCGATAGCTGCCGCGGCTTATGGTACAGAAACTATAAAACCTGTAGATAAAGTAGTCGGTCCAGGTAATATTTTTGTTAGCTTAGCCAAGAAAAATGTATTCGGAGTTATAGGCATAGATGGAATTTTCGGTCCTAGTGAGCTTGCTATAGTCGCAGATAAAAGTGCAAACCCAAAAGAAATAGCAGCTGACTTTTTAAGCCAGTTAGAACATGGTTCAGGCTTAGAATCTGCTCTATTAATCTGCACTGATCAAAAACTATTAGCAGATTCAATTCAAGAAATAGAAGCACAGATCGAATCATTAAGGGCTTATAAAACAGATGAGCAAATAGCTGTGATTAGATCTTCCTACCAAAACTTCAGTGCTTATATCTTCAGCGACAATCCAGACGAGATATCAGAACTCATTAACTTCTATGCTCCCGAGCACTTAGAATTACAAGTAGTAGATTCCTTAGCTAGCCTTCTAATAACCAGCGTTAAACATGCTGGAGCAATTTTCATCGGTGCTAATGCCTGTGAGAGTCTTGGTGATTATTTAGCCGGTCCTAGCCACTGCCTGCCTACTGGCAGGGGCGCAAGATATGCATCTGGACTTCATTCTGCTGATTTTATGAAAAAAAGTTCTCTAATCGATTTTAGAGGGGTATCCAAGGACTGTGATGCTTTTAAAGAATTAGCTAAACATACAGCAAGACTTGCTAGAGCAGAAAATCTAGAAGCTCATGCTCAGGCAATCATAAACAGGGTTTCGTAATCATGAATAGCTCTAATCTACAAGATTCCACCAAGATAAATTCAGTAAATTCTATGCAAGAAAACTTTCATCGCTTGATGTTAAAAAAAATCAGACGTGAAGTTAGAACAGGTCAGAGCATCTTACATATTAGTAATAAACAGAACCAGATCTCTGAAATGCTTGCTGTCAATAATATATTCAATAAAGTATCTAGTTTAAATCCAGATGAACTAAAATCTCAGAATATATCTAGAACCCACAAATCTTTCTCCTACATAATTTTAGACTTAGATATGCCTTGCAGCGACAATCTCAGAGAAATTCTCAACGAATTAGCCCCGATGATTATTAGACCAGGCTTACTAATACTTATCGGCACCAATTTATGTTCATTTCAAAATAAATTAAATTTACTACTTAATAAATTTCCCCCAACTTTCAATAGACCATCTAGAGCGATAGCCCCAAATCAGCTCAGGGATTCAGTCATAGAAGAAGGGTTCTTTTTAAAGAATCGTTATTACCAATATGATGATTTATTGTTAATGTTTTTAGATATACCGCAGAGATATTAGGGCAACGGTGCCATTAAGCCACCCTGCCGAATATCATTATCATCAAGATATTTATGAAATTCATGTAAAAATTTCTGCTTCATCCCATGGTCAGCCCACTCTGGAGCGATCAACTCCCCGAGCTTACCTTCACCCATAACTCGCTGAATAACTACCTTCTCTGGTATCCTTGCGATAAAATCAGCCAAGATCTTTATATACTCATCTCTTCCTTTCACAGAAAGATCACCATTTAAGTAATCTATTTCCATTGGTGTTCCCTTGAAAATACAGAGTTGGTGAATTTTCAGGTCATCTATATCCTGCTCAGCAAGGCTCTCCGCGGTTTTCAACATCATTTCCGGAGTCTCCTCTGGTAATCCTAAAATCACATGTGTACAGACTCTGAGTAGAGGATTTTTTCTAGCCTTAATTCTTTTCACGGCATCAGTAAAATCTTCATAAGTATGAGCCCTATTAATAAGATCTAAAGTCTTGTTATGCGAGCTCTGCACTCCGATATCCACCCATAGCTCAAGTCCTCTTGCAGTATACTCTTCAAAGAGATCTATTACATCATCTAAGACACAGTCTGGGCGAGAGCCTATAGCGAGTACTTTTACCCGCTCATCACTTACAGCTTGATTATAAATAGTCCTTAAATAATCTACATCAGCATAGGTATTGGTAAAGGATTGTAAATAAGCTATAAACTGATTTATCCCGAAGCGTTTCCCCTGTTTCTCTATACCGTCAGCGAGCTGGGCAGATATAGTATGAGCAGGATTCCTAGCTCCAGAAGATGAACCATCGTCGGTACAGAAAGTACAGCCACCGACAGCTTTCGTGCCATCACGATTAGGACAGGTGAAACCACCTTCAAGAGTTACACGATGGAGCTTCTCTCCAAAGCGATTTTGGAGATATTGTTTTAGGGTGTAATATCTTGATGACATATAAATATTAACTTTGGGCGTGTAGCGAAACTCCACTTTGAATGACAGTATTTTTTTTCTTCGCCTCAAGCATAATCAAAATACTAGAAATATCACTAGGACTAATTCCCCCGACTCTACTAGCTTGACCTATAGTCAGTGGTTTTACCTTTGATAACTTATCTCTCGCTTCTAGAGAGAGAATCGAACAGTTTTTAAAATCAAAGTCTACCGGGATTTTAATATTTTCACGCTTCTGCATATCTCGAATCTGCACCATCTGCCTATCTATATAACCCTGATATTTAACATAGGTCTCTAACTCAAATGGGTAAAGAATCTTTTCTAAAAGAATTCCTTTCTTATCCAAGGCATAGCGATCTTCTTCATGAAGATCATTATAGAAATTAACTTTCGCTAAATCTTCATAAGTAAACTCTGGTCTCTTTAGCATTTCATGAACAGTAATTTTATTCGAGCCTTTAATTTCCATACCAGTAGGAATATTATCCTGAGCAAATTTCGCCTGATCAATAAATCTAAATTCTTCTTCTATACGCTCCTGCTTCTCTAAATATATAGACCATCTATAATCATCGACTAAACCCAACTCATAGCCTTTCAGCGTAAGCCTTTGATCAGCATTATCCTGCCTAAGCACTAATCTATACTCAGACCTAGAAGTCATCATTCTATAAGGATCTGAGATCTCCTTAGTAACTAAATCATCGACTAAAGTCCCTATATAACTAGTCTCTCTACCTAAGACAAAATCCTGATATTCATCACAGTATTTTCTAAATCTCTCATTTACAGGTAAAGCATCTTTCTCTAATTGAGTTTTTAAATTATAAGCCTGAATCGCAGCGTTTATTCCCGCCATAAGCCCCTGAGTAGCAGCTTCCTCATAGCCACTAGTTCCAAGGACCTGCCCTGCCACAAACAGCCCATCTAATTCTTTAGCTGCAAAGCTGTGATTAAACTGTATCCCTGGGAAGTAGTCATACTCTACCGCATAAGCTGGTCTGGTTATCCATGCTTTCTCTAAGCCTGGAAGAGTCCTGATAATCTGCCACTGCACTTCTATCGGCAAACTAGTGCTACAGCCTTGAAGATAAATCTCATCAGTATCTAAGCCTTCTGGCTCTAAAAAAAAATGATGGGAAGGATTATGCGGAAACTTAACGACCTTATCTTCTATAGATGGGCAGTAGCGAGGACCACTCGCTGAGATAGCTCCAGAGTACATCGGTGATTTTTCTAGATTAGCGAGTATCACTTCATGCGTATTAGCGTTAGTACGAGTTATATGGCATGGATACTGCCTGCGAATCGGACGATGCGGCAGAAATGAGAAGAAAGATAAGTGTTCATCTCCTGGAGCGACTTCTAAACCAGAAAAATCTATAGTTTTTTTATCTACTCTAGCTGGAGTACCAGTCTTTAATCTGCCAGTCTCTAATCCCAAACTGCGAATCTGTGGCGATAATCCTAGAGAAGGCTTCTCACCAGCTCTTCCAGCACTCTCAAATTGATGCCCCGTAAAAATTCTCCCCTCTAAAAAAGTCCCAGCGGTTAAAACGATAGATAGAGCATAAATTTTCTCACCCAGATTCGTTTCTACGCCGATAATACGATTAGATTTATTTTCATCAAAAATTAAAGCCTTTGCAGCCGACTGGTAGATACGCAAATTAGGCATAACCTCTAAATACTGCCTTACCCAACGTGAATATTGTTTTTTATCAGACTGAGCTCTTAAAGATCTAGTCGCTGGTCCCTTACTAGAATTTAAGGTCTTCATCTGAAGGTAAGTCGCGTCAGCAGCTAAACCCATAATGCCACCAAGAGCATCTAATTCTTTAAC
>RFQS01000231.1 GCA_009924885.1 Pseudomonadota bacterium
TTCTTCTTAGAACCAAACAATAAAGTCCAAATCGAAAAGTCCTCGGTTATTTTTCTGATATTCTCCGTAGACTCTTTTATACCCTTTCTCAGCTGTGGGTCATTAACAAAGGAGTTAGAAGCCTTAATAAGATTTTTAATATTATCCGCATCTTCTTCACCAAACACAGCATTTACTCTATTCGCTAAATTCTTAATCGCCTCAGAAGATTCAAGATTAACCCTAATAAGGCTGTCAAGCCTAATCGGCTCTAAACTTATAAAATGTGGCTCATCATAATTAAACTTATCAAAAAACTGTTCTTCTATCTTAATCGAAGTAAGATCCACGTACTGCTCACCTATCAAGCCAGAAGGCACTATAGTAACCTGATTCACTAAACTTATAGGGACATCGTCCATAGTCACTATAGCCTGAACAGCAATATGCTTTCCTTTTCGAATATGATGCTGATCCGTAGCCAACCTCGCAAGGCCAATCTCTAATTGAGCTTGATTAATTTTCTCTCTTGCAAAAACTAAATCCTGAATACTAGAACTAGTAAGTAAACGCTTACCTTCCTGAAGATGAATATTACCTATCTCAGCGATCTCTTTACTCGGCAATGGCTCTAAATCAATATCCTGACGAACAGGTTCTATCGATTTTACCAAACCAATCTTAAGCCCATGCCATCTTAAAGAAGAGCCCTCTTCTAAACCATTAACATTCTCAAAATAAAAAGTAAAAGTCCTAGATTTATTAAAATCATGCCCCTTCAACCAAAAAATAAAAGCAAGTAAAGCAAAAAGCCCAAGCGTAGCTACAAAGCCTATTCTATTTAGATCTTTTTCTTGAACCGCAACCACTCTGTTTATTCTAAATTATATATAGGGAAATGTTTTATTTTTGTTTGCAGCTAATAAAATTTCACTAGTTTTCCACACAGTAAAAAAGCAACAAGCTAAAATAAACCCCTATGGTTAAAGTCGCATGGATTCAGGGAAAATCTCAGGGAAATATAGAAAAAAATCTCAGTTACCTAACGCAAAAAATTAGAGAAGCCTGCTCGATTAGTAAACCTGATTTGGTTATACTTCAAGAACTCTGCCTTACTGATTATCTAGCGATTACTGAAGCACCTGAAAATTTCGATCTAGCTTTTCATAAAGATGCAGAGGAAATTAAACACTTTTTAGCTTTAGCTAAAGCACTATCCATTAATCTGGTTTTTCCTTTTTTCGAGAAAGTCTCTCCAGCAGTATATTTCAATAGCCTTTATGTCATAGATAGAGAAGGTCAGATCAACTGTCATTATCGTAAAATGCATATTCCAGATGATCCGGGCTTTTATGAAAAATACTATTTCAGAGCTGGAGATAAAGGTTTTCAAGTAGCTGATGTTAAAAGCTCTACTGGGGGTAGCTTTAAAGTCGGCTGCCTAATCTGCTGGGATCAATGGTTCCCAGAAGCTGCTCGTATAAATGCTTTAAAGGGGGCACAGATATTAATTTATCCTACAGCCATAGGCTGGGATGGCACTGCTTCGCCAGATGTGTACCAAGATCAGCTTGAGGCTTGGTTTACTTCGATGCGCGCTCATGCTATCGCTAATCATGTTTTCGTTATCGCTGTAAATAGAGTAGGCAAGGAAGGTCACCTGGATTTCTGGGGAAACTCTTTCTGCATAGATCCTTATGGCAGAATTCTAGAAAGAAATGGTCAAAATGAGACTATTAGCCACCTTGAGCTGGATTTAAAAGTTATAGATGAAGCGAATCGTTACTGGCCTTACTTTAGAGATAGGCGAGTAGATGCTTTTAGTGATCTACTTAAGATCTGGGTAGAGTAAATTCGCCAATTTTTAAATCAACTCATAATTAGTTAAAAATTTTTTAAAATCAAAAACATCTAAAAGAGAAACAGCATGACCACTACATACATTAATAAAGAAACTCAAGTCCGTACGCCCGCAGAATGGTTAGAGCAAAAAGCTGTCTGGCTCAGCTTTCCACATAATAAAATCCACCTCAGCTCTAAACTTGCAAGTGAGCCTGATAAAGACGGTCTAACGTTAATGAAAGAATTTTTCTGGAGATTTATAGACATAGTCCTAGACTATCAAGACATAAAACTACTATTTGATACTGAAGCCATGTTGATGGAGAATATTGATAAACTCGCGAGCTTTGCTGCTAAACCTTTTAAACTCATATCTCTAGTAATCCCGAATAATGATATTTGGATTAGAGATTTCGGTCCTATATTCGCTATAGATAAAGAAACTGAAGAAAAAATAGTAGTAGATTTCGCCTTTAACGCTTGGGGAGAGAAGTTTCCGCCCTGGGATAAAGATAACGTTCTACCAGCGGCAGTAGGAGAATTAGAAGGGTTAACTGTAAAATCTTACGATAAGTTTTTAGAAGGTGGAGCTATAGACTACTCTGAGAAAGGCTACCTACTTACCACTCGCCAGTGTGTCTTAAATACTAATCGTAATAAAAACTTTACAGAAAAAGATTTCGAAGAGCTGGTGTTTAATGCTCTTGGTATTAAACAAGTAATATGGCTAGATAAAGGTATCGCAAACGATCATACTGACGGGCATGTAGATAACACAGCTAGATTTATAGATGATGAAAGAGTGATACTTTCTTATACTGAAAATCCAGAAAGCCCGAACTACGAGATCTCTAAAGAGAATTTTAAAACGCTAGAAGCTTTCTCTGACTTAGAAGTAATTAAATTACCTCTTCCTGAACCAGCAGGATTTATAGAAAAGGCTTTAGCTTATTCATATGCTAATTTCGTTTTCCTAAATGGGGCGATTATAGTTCCTACTTATAACTGCCCGCAAGATCAGCAAGCGATAGATATTTTACAGAAGCTTTTCCCAGACAGGAAAGTTATCGGCTTTGATAGTTCACTAGTTATTCAACAAGGTGGTTCACTGCATTGTATGAGTAAGCAGGAGTTTATGTAAATGGGAATAGGTTCCTCAATGTTTGACAATGGGAAATCGAGATTTCCTAAAAACGAGGGACCTGTTCAAAGAGACGAGAGGGTCTTCCTTCCTGTTAATCGGGAAGGTAAGCTTCAACCAATAAAAACTATTGTGATTACCCATTAAGCCGCCCCTAATTTAATTCTATTTAAAGTAAGAGGCTTGAAGTAATTAACGGAGACA
>RFQS01000232.1 GCA_009924885.1 Pseudomonadota bacterium
TATATTTGCTCATTGTTTTAGGTTACTTTTTGCTATTGAAACCTATATACAATGAGCTTTTTCTTCTTAATTTAACTTCAGGCTAGATTCTAGGAAAATAGATCAAGTTTCACCAACATGAAAAGTAAATTAGATTATTATATCTTCGTAATAGAACAATACAGGAAATTCTATAGCATCAAAGAAAATCAAGAGATGCTGAAGTATTTTCTTAAGCAGGAATTTAAAAAATTTTTTAATACACAAATATATCAATTAGATCGAAAAAAAGATGATCTTCTCAATAATTTCCATTATGAAAAACATAAACTAGTTAATAAAATGCATGACTCTAAATATAAACTACTAGAGAAAGTCGATCAAATGAAATCAAGTTCAGAAAAAATATTAACTAAGTTTAACTCTTAAATTAACTTATCAATAGCTTCTTGGATTTTTTCCTTAGATAATGCTCCTACAAGCATGTCTACTGGTTTTTTATCTTTAAAAAGAATCATAGTCGGAATACTGTTAATTCTAAACTGAACAGCAATATTAGGATTATCATCAGTATTAAGCTTTACGATCTTAGCTTTACCAGAGTATTCCTCTGCTAGCTGATCTATAACTGGAGCTAAAGCTCTACAAGGACCACACCAAGGAGCCCAAAAATCTACTAATACTGGTAAATCTGAATTAATTACCTCTGTATCAAAATTAACATCATTAACTTCTGTTGCCATAGTGCTTATTATTGTAGCTGATTTTACGGAAGTATTCCCTGCTTTCCACCCACTAAGGAAGAAAGCCCAGAATTATGACTAGGAGCGTAAAAACAAAAAGTATAATCTTTATTCTTATCAAGTTCAAGAAAATGATTCTCTAAATTAGCCCACTGATAAAGAGTTAACTCATTTACTGAAGGATTAAGTCCCTTAATCGGCTCTTTAACTATAAATTTAAGAGCGATTCGCTTCAGGGAGCCGCTATCCTCGACCGCCTCTGAATTAATAAACCTGCCTGAAAAGATAATGCCTGCATGATCCTTTACTTCAGAAAGACTCAGCGATCTACTTAAAGCACAAGATTTTTTATTAATAATCTGAACTATTTCTTCCGCGGAGGCTCCAAGAATCAGCGATGGAGTGATTAACAAAACTAAAATAAAAATACTGCTGCGTAGCATAGTGATGAAGTCTATTATAATTAAAAATTACTATGAAAAAGTTTTTATCTTGTTTTTTTCTTTTAAGTTTTTCTTTCCTCATTTTTAGCTTGAATGGATGTTCCTCTCTAGAGAGTAAAAGTTCTGGAACTAATACTACTACTGCTCTCACGGAAGAAAAGCATTCTAAGACTGAACTAGAGAAATTCTTAGATTCTAAAGGATCAAAAAGAGTCGCTGTGATTAAATTTTACGCTGATTGGTGCGGTACTTGCAGAGATTATCAGCCACAGTACGCTACCGCAAAAGCGTCATTAAAAGATGCAAATGTAGATTTTTATGAAGTTAATGTAGATCAGAAGGAATACTCTGCCTTAATTAAAGAGCTTAAAATCGGATTAATCCCGATTACTTATTTTGTAAGCCAAGATAAAAAATCTATAGAAAATAGAGTCGGCTATATAAGCTCGGGACAATTAGCTGAAAAAATTAAGTCACTTAACTTAAAATAAAGTATTAGTAAGGAAGAGATTTAATCAATGACAGCCAGTACTATTATCGTTGCCAAATCTGCCATGATTGGTAAATCCGTAGAAATCGGTGAAGGTACGGAGATTGGTGAAGGCGTTATTATCCGCGATGGAGTTAAAATTGGTTCTAACTGTAAAATATTTCCTTATGCTGTTATAGGCGAGCCTCCACAGGACTACAGTTTTAAAGGTGAAACCAGTTCTATTGAAATCGGTGATAATAATACTTTTCGTGAATTCGTAACCATTAATAAAGCTGTTGGCGAGGGAGCTAAGACTATCATCGGTAAAAATAATTACATTATGACTTACAGTCATATCGCCCATAATGCTGCTCTCGGTAATTACGTAACCATAGCGAACTCAGTACAAATCGCAGGTCATTCAATAGTAGAAGATTTCGTAACCATAGGTGGTCTAGCTGCTATACATCAAGGATGCAGAGTGGGTAAATATTCTATGATTTCTGGAATGTCGGCTAGTAGTAAAGATCTGCCACCTTATTTTATGTATGGTTTAACACCAGCTATCGCCGCTGCTGTTAACAGGCATGGTTTAAAAAAGCATAACTTTAGTACCGAAGCTATTAATGAAATTTTTAAAGCCTTTAAATTAATCTATAAAAGCGGCGTATCTCTACCACAAATTATTGAAAAGCTTGAAGCAGAGCTAAATCCTCTTGATGAAATTAAATACCTAATCGACTTTTTAAAAAACTCTAAACGTGGCATTAAATTAGGCAGGAGCTTAATTCGGGTCTAGCTTTTAAATATTTATACATCAACATTTCAATTAACTATGACAAAGAAAAAAATTTTCAAATATGGCTCAGAGGTTTTAAGAAGAAAATCCACTCCTGTTAAAAAGTTTGACAAGCGCATAGCGAAGCTAGCTGAAGATATGATTCAGACTATGTATTCAGCAAATGGTGTAGGATTAGCGGCACCTCAAATCGGCGTCAATCAAAGAATTATCGTCGTAGATACTGAGTACAGTTCTGATAGATACGAAAATGAAAAACCAGCTAAAGCTAAAAATCCTCTTGTAATGATCAATCCAGAGATCACATATATGGAAGGTGAGATGGAGAGCTTTGAAGGCTGCTTAAGTTTTCCTGAAGTCTTCTTCAATGTCACCAGAGCGAAGAAAATTAAATTTAAATTTCAAGATCTAAAAGGCTTAGAACATGAAATGACGGCAGAAGAAGACCTTTTCTGTAGATGCATTCAGCATGAAATAGATCATCTTAACGGTCAGCTTTTTGTAGATATAGCTGAGGATAAGGTTATTGCAAGATCAGAATTAGATGAGCATGGCTTTGCTAATGTCGATTCACAACCTTTAGCTTAAAATCTTAGAGACCGCAGCACAACTCCATTTTCTGCGTTTTCGTCGTCCTCATGATCCTCATGTACCCGCAGTACACTGCGGTCATTCGTCCTCCTCAGCCTTGAA
>RFQS01000233.1 GCA_009924885.1 Pseudomonadota bacterium
TGCCGACGACTTTTTGGCATGGGTACGCGACACATCAAATACTGTGGAAATGCCAGAATCACCTGATTCTGTTTCACTGGCGCGCGACTTCGGCGAGCTTGAAAATTATAAAGTAGTCAGCGATTCACTAATCTATAACAGCGCAAAATTTAAGCTAATTATTGGTGACAAAGCCGACGCTGGACTAAGGGCAATATTTAAGGTCGTAAAAAACCCTGGGTCAACCATTAGCGATAATGATATTAAGACAAATCTAATAGAAGCAGTTAATACATTTTTTAGTCTTGAGAATTGGGAATTCGGTGAAACATTTTACTTCAGTGACTTGTCAGCGTATTTGCACAAAGTATTAGCACCAACAATCGCTAGCGTGGTAATAGTACCCAGTGACACTGCCAAAGCATTTGGTAACTTGTACCAAATTAATGCTGAGGCAAATGAAATTATACAGAGCGCGGCTACTGTAGACAATGTAATGGTGATATCGGCGCTAACAGCAGCGCAATTAAACCAGACCAGCGGCATTTAATATTCAATGGAAAAATACTATGGCAGTCATCAAAAGCATTGATTTTTTACCTGGTATATTTAGATCAACTGCAAATAAAAAGTTTTTAAATGCGACCCTTGATCAATTAATACAGGAGCCAGATTTTAAAAAAATCTTCTTTAATACCTAGTTGTATAGCTGAAGTGAAAAGTTTATCAAGGCTATTTAATCTTAAAGTCTTTTTAATAAAGGAACCTAAGTGAATGCAGGGTACTTTTAAATTATTTATAAACAAATTTTCTTCTCTATGGTCTTGGCTGTAAATGAGAGGGCTGTGTTTAGAAGATCCTCTGTCACTTTTAGTCGTGAGTAGAATTTTTAAGCTAAAGAGGCTAAGTATCATGGCTACTAGGCTGAGTGAAAAATATAGGATGAAGAGGCTCACAGTAACTCCTCTTCTTTTTTACTGATAAGAAGCGTAGAGATTAGATAAGCTGACCAAAATAAAGCTGAGCAGTAAAACATTTCGACTATTCTCTCTGAGCTTTGCCACCAAGAATCAGGGCCGAGGTTTAAGCTTGGCAGTATGCCAAAAATAATGATGAGGTAGATAACTAACATACAGTCCATGGTTAAAAAGATAATTCCAGTGGTATTTTTGAGCTTTTCTCGATTTTTATCACAGACACTAAAGTAGTCATATGCTGCCTCAAAAGCAGTTGCCTGATTTTGAGAATAATTTAGTTCTAGGCTTAATATTTGAGCTGGAAGTGCAAGGTAAGCTGTTCTATACCTGTGACTGAGTCCTATGTAAAATTCAGGTAATTTTTCGCTAATATTGCTGGCGTGGTGATCTAAAAAGAATTTAATATCAGCAGCTAAAATTCCTTGATTATTATTTTGTAAAACTTCTTTACAAGCTTGATCTAGAGTAGCTCCTTTCGCTAATTGAGTCTGTATGGAAAACGTTATGCTTTGTATTTCGCAGCTGAGCTCACTGCGAAATTGCTTATTGAAAAAATTTAAAAGCCTGTAACTCAGTGAAACACTGATGATCACGGTTAATACGAAAGCATAAAAGCCATTTGTTATGGCTTTCGCGAAAAGAAAATAGCTGCTGATACTGATTAGTAGAGTGAGAATTAAATACAGATGAAAGAGTTCTTTCTTGGTGAAGAAGAAATTTCCACATCTGAAATGGTCTAGGTTTTTGATTCGTTTCTTTTGTTCTTGTCTAGAATTGTTACTGATTAAGCTGAAAATGTCTCTGGAAGATACGCCTCTTTGAGGATGATTGTGTAAATTAGTCCCAGCGCGATTGTGAAAATATAATACGCATATAAATGTCGTGCAAATGCCTATTAAAATTAGTAAGCTGCCAAACATTTTAGAATTTAAAATCTACCCCTTTCGCTAAAAAATAATTTTCCAATTCGCTAGATCTATTCACGCAGCTAAATTCATAACCATTATATTTAAAGAGTTCTAGATATTTAAAGTGACCGCCATTGATAGGGTCATAGCCTTGAATATGGCTAATGCTTTTAATGACCCGTTTTTTATTTGTACTATCTTGCTGAATAAGAATTAATATGTCTAAAATTTTGGTGCTGAGCTGCTTTACTTCGATGTCGCTCGGCGTATTTGGGTTGAGTTTACAGAGATATACTAAATTCTCTAAGGCTTTAGATACTTCATTATCACTGTATTTCACAGTGAAGTGAAATGTCATCAAGCAGCCTAGTATATTTTGTGCAAGCTGTAGTATCTCCCAAGCTGAGCCATCTCTAGCTTCTGAGAGGGCGACGTATTTAATACTATGTCTTTTACAGGCTTTAACTAATTTGTAGATATCTATACTGTCATTTGAATTTTTGTAATCACTGAGTTTGAGAAATATTAAGTTTTCGGTGTTGGGTTGAATTTCTGGAGTGTCTTCTATAACAGCTTTACGAGCTTGGCTGCTCCACTCATCTGTAAGTGCGCTTAGTAAGGTCGTTTTACCTGTTCCCATGGTGCCAGCGATAGCTATGTTTAGACCAGCCTTTTGGCAGGCAAGAAAAAAGTTTTTAACCTGAGTATTAAACATTCCCTCTGCCTCTAGATAATTCAGATCATAAGCCTGTTCTGGGTGGATTCTTATAGTTAAACAGTGATGTTTAGAGGCTGGTGGGAAAATAGTAGAGCCTCGAAGTTTATTAAAAGCTAAGTCGAAATCTAATATGGGATTACTAAAATTCACCTGATAGTTATTCGCGTTAATGCTATTAGTTTCATGGATTAGTCTTTCTATCACTGTCTTCAACTGCTCTTCTGAAATGAAGTTAATTTCTATTTTTTGAAATCCTTTTTTAGTTTCAATAAAAATTTCTTGATAATTATTAATCTGAATTTCGATAATGGTTTCAAGGACGAATCTCTCTTCAAAGTACTTATAAATACTATCTTCTATAAATAGTTCTTTCATTTGGCTGTGTTTAAAAGTTAGAGCGAGTATCGGAGTTATAGGACCGTAGTAAATTAGATCGTTAATCAGTAAGTCCTTGCAGAATTCTAAATCTTTTTGGGAAAGCTTTTCAGTGTAGTCAAGGAAGTTATAT
>RFQS01000234.1 GCA_009924885.1 Pseudomonadota bacterium
GTTTCTCCTTCTCTTAAAGACATAGCATTATAACTATCTCTAAGAGTTTTTAGAACTGAAGCTGTCCAAGCTTTCCAGGTTAGACCTACCCCACTACCATTGATAAGGAAATTAGCATCCCCAGTGATAGTATCAGAAGCTTCACCTTTAATTACTATTTCAAAAGGTTGTTTATTGGCTTCTTGATAGTGGTGTCTAATGACTAAAGCACACTCTTCATGAGCTACAAAGTATTTAGGTTGTAACTCTTTAATCCCTTGGTTAGCAGGAATACATAAAGTTTGATATGCTCTAGTAAACAACTTTCCTGGCTTAGACACATCCAGAATTGTTTTAAGAATGCCTTTATCGTAATCAAAGGCAGCATACAAGGCTGTTACACCTTCTCTAACTACTACTCTCTTAGTAGCAATCTTGTCAGTGAAGAATGGAATCTTTCTCTTCACATAGTAATCAACTACTGTACCTACTCCTTCAGCATTGTTTTCATTTTCTAGCTGAATGTAAGGATATTTATGCTGGTAAGGTGTACACCCTAGAATAGCTACACTGTTTTCTCTAATTACTCTAAGCTGTTGATTACTATTCATTTCTTGACCATACAAATCTTGCTCCTCCTCAGCAGCAGTAATATTGTTTAGGTATGCGTCAAGATAAGATTGTCCCCAGCTATCATTCTTATTACCAGTGATAGTAATAAGTAATAGACCTAAAAGTTGTGACCCAGTGATTTCTCCATACCCAAGAATGAAGGCATTCTTGCGGATATAAAAGTCTCTAGAAGTAGTAATGCAGAGTTCTTCAAAGTCTACTTTTAGCTCTCCATAGGTTAGGTTTCCAGTACCAGGGGTTAATTGATACTTAAGACCTTCTACATACTCAAAGTTACCAAAGTAGGTAACAAAGCTGGCAAGTTGAGCAGCAGTCTGACATTTATCTATAGCTGAGAGAATAGCTATAGTGTTGATATTAGCTGTAATCTTTACTAACACTACAGAGTTAGCATTAGCATCAACTACAGTAATATTATCTTCTCCTTCTTCTTCTTCATTATTGAACTTAACATTGGAAAGATAATCTTCCCAAGAGTAAGAAGTCCCTTCAAGAGTAATAGCATCCTTAAAGTCTCTGTAAGAAACAGGCACTATTTTGTTTTCTTTAAGAAACTCTTCTTTTATTTCAGGAATAATAAACTCTGTATCATCCTGAAGGTTTACAGTTCTATTACCTAAGAACAGACCTCTATGTAGTTTGTGAGCTACTCCTTTCTCAATACAATACTTGACAATTGCCCTTTCTTGAGTGTTGTTGGGTAGAGCTTCCAACAAGAAGATATCTACCTTTTCAGAGAATAAATCTCTTGGGAAGATAGAAGAACCAATCTCAGCATAAGCACACATTACTGAGATTAAATTAAGTAAGCGCGATTGACTATGGGTTAAAGTTTCAAATGATTCCTCATTATCCACTGCTAAACCTAACCACATAAGGTCATATTGGTCTAATCCCATGTGACTACCTAATTCTTGAACTGCTCCTATTAGAAAAGAAAGTTTATCTTCCTCTTCAGGAAGTGTCTTAAGATGAGCTTTTAGGTTGGTTAACTCTAGCTTAAATGAAGTCACGTTTTTCTCCTGAATAGATGGTGTGGTGATATCTCCCTCTGCTGACTCTTTTGGAGCCTCTCCACTAGCAGAGGAAGTTTTGTCAAATACTGACAGCACAAACTCAGGCATCCACATTAAGTAGGCTGCCACTCTTTCTTCTTTCTTTTCCTCCTCTTTGTAGTCTTGTTTAACTTGTTTCCAGTAATCATTACCTAACTTTTTAGCAAAGTTAGATAATTGGTCTTTATAAAGGTCTAAGTCTGGAGTAATTAAACCTTTAGACACAGCAATGTGAACCAACTCATGACATAGTACATATTCAACTAAGTCTCCTCCTACATTTAAGACTATTTCTTTTTTGTGAATATCTACCCAACCTAATGAAGCTATAGAGTTATTAGGAATAACACTATATCCTAAAGATTTAGTCAACTCAATTAGTTGACTGCGCTTTCCACTAGGAGTAGGAACATCAAAGTTAGCTGGTAAGCATTTTCTACCAGAAGCTTTCTTTGCCTCTGACTTAGATTTTCTAAATTTATTAGTAGGAGTTTTATATTTCTTTCCTACTACATTTCTTTTACCCCCCACATAAGGTTTATGGGTTTTAGAAGCTTTTAATGCCCCTATAATGGATGGTAAAGCTGGTACACCAGCCTCTTTAGCAGACACTACTTTATTAGTCGGTCTTTGAAGTGCTAAGGGTATAGGTTTAGCTTTCTTGAGAATAGGTTTCTCAACCAAAACATGTTTTGGTTTTAGTTTAACTTTGTAAAACTCTGCTAGCCAAGCAGCTCTTATTAACTGAACTTTACGTACTTCTAAACTGCACTGAGGATAGTGCTTTTTGCTAACCTTTTTTACTTTTCTGTTAGCTTTTTTAGAAGCAGCTTGAAGTTTTCTTCTACTGTTAACTTTCTTTTTACCTTTTACAGCAACAGCACTAAAGCCTACTGCAAAAGAAACTACGCAAAAGTTAACTAAGGAAGCAAAAGATGTAATAGACATGATAGAATAGTCTCCTGATTAGTTGGTTACTGTTAAAGGTTTAATGATGTTAGTAACCAGTTGTCAGGAAAAAAGGGAGTTGTCAGCTCCCTTTTTAGTTAAGTTAGTTTTGTTTAGAAGTTAGAGTCTTCACTTAGTTCATCCCCAGTGAAGGTTTCTAAATCTTCTTCAGTAGTAGAGATTTCTACTACAGCTGGAGATTCAGTCATAGGTGCAGCAGCTTCTTGTTGGTTACTTTTTTCGTTTAGATTGCGAATTCTAGCTTGCACAGATGCCAACTGTGCTTCTAGATTAGCAATTTCAGGTGAGCTAGGAGCTACCTTTCTTAATAAAGCAATTGCTTCTATAAGCTCTTGCTCTTTCTTAGTAGCTCTATTAGCTACTTTCTTAGAGTTACCTTTATTAGTTTGTGGGTGTCCCCCTCCTTGAGGAGACTGTTTAAATTCTTGAAATGTCTGCATGGATTTGTTTCCAT
>RFQS01000235.1 GCA_009924885.1 Pseudomonadota bacterium
CTCATGATCCTCATGTACGCTTGGTACACTGCGGTCATTCGTCCTCCTCAGCCTTGAACTTGTACGTTTGCGAGCAGTCCCCGCATAATCTTCTAGAGCTAGTTTTAAAATTTCCGCACGCTGGCACTCCTGCCAAACTCCAGCTTCTGCATTTTCGTGATCTTTTGGCTTATCCTGGAATTTAAACGGCGAGACATTAGCAAGAATAAAATGAACTTCATCTAAATCAAAAAGCTCTTGAGCAGATCGTGCTATCTCTAAGTGGCCTAAGTGAACAGGATCAAAAGAACCGCCGAAAAGCCCTAGCCTTAAACTTGTACTTTCGCTAGCAGTTCCCATAATACGCTTATCATCGCTTCCCTAGCGGATTTGACCACTGCCCTCGATAATATACTTATAGGTACAGAGTTCTTTAGCTCCGATAGGACCTCTGACGTAACCAATACTAGTACTGATGCCCATCTCTGCACCGAAACCAAACTCTTCACCATCAGTAAAGCGTGTACTAGCGTTAACATAGACACAGGCAGAATTTACCATACGTGTAAATTTCTCAGCAGCATTTATATTTTCAGTAATAATAGCCTCGGAGTGATTATTAGAATAAAAATTAATATGCTGAATCGCTGCATCTAAGCTCTCTACAGTTTTTATAGAGACTTTAAGATCTAAATACTCTAGACCCCAATCCGCTTCAGTAGCTAAAGTCGTGAAAGGATAAAGCACATGAATATCTTGGTCAGCGACTATCTCCACACCAGATTTAAGCAGCTCTTGAACTAAAAAAGGTAAAACCTCGTCTTTGATATCAGTATGAATTAAAATACTTTCACAAGCATTACAGACACTAGGTCTTTGTGTCTTGGCGTTAAGAATAATTTCTACTGCTTTATCTATATCAGCCTCGGCATCTATGTAAACATGACAGTTACCACCGCCTGCTCCTAGAACAGGTATTAAAGAATTTTCAGTAACAAATTTCTTTAAAGCCTCACCACCACGAGGTATTACTAAATTAATCTCATCTTTAGCTCTTAACATTAATTTCGCGCTATCTCTAGATTTATCTTTTAAATACTGAACTGCTTCTATCGGAAAATCGCTTTGCTTTAAAGCTCTATAAACGACATCCATAATCGCATTATTAGTATGCCAAGTCTGTCTACTGCCTCTTAACACACAGGCATTAGCTGATTTAATCGCAAGTGCGATAGCATCTGTAGTTACGTTAGGTCTAGCTTCATAAATAATTCCTATAACTCCTATCGGTACACTCACCTTAGAAATCTTCATCCCCTTAGGATGTCTCCAGCCTTCTATTACTCTAGAAATAGGGTCTGGAATATTAATTACCTTACGAATAGCCTGAGCCATACCGATTAAACGCTTATGATCTAATCTGAGCCTGTCTTTCAGGGCAGTAGTTAAATCTGCATTATCTGGTGAATTTAAATCTTCCTGATTCGCTTCTAATATATAATTACTCGACTCTAAAAGTTCTCTTTCTATTAACTCTAAAGCAGAATTTCTCTGAATCTCAGACAAAGAAATTAAGGATGAAGTAGATAACTTCGCAGCCTTAATTTGGCTAGTGAGCTCAGCTTCTACTTTAGAAAAATCCGTAGTCATCTAAATAATTTTAGCACTCAGAAATATTTCACATACCTTAACCAGAACTTAAATCAGATACCTTATAAGGTGTATATGCTACAGAGCTCTAAAGAAAATATATTATATGGCTTGCTCAATGCAGCAGGCGAAAGACAGACTCTGATCGCAAATAACATAGCTAACGCTAGAGTAGAGGGTTATCAGCCAAGAGATGTAGACTTCGATATAGTCATGCATGATTTAAGAGCTGGCAATACTAATATAAAAGCTACTCTTGCTAAAGCAACTACTAAAAATGAGGGTTCACCAGTGATTCTAGAAGAAGAAATGTCAAAAATGTATAAAAACCATGTGACTTATGTACTCTTGACTAGGATTAATGGTCAGTTTTACAAAAACATGGAAGAAGCTACACAAGCAGCAAGGGCAGGTTAACAGATGGGTGGAATGTTCGAGATATTAGATACAGCAAGCAATTCTCTAAAAACAGAAAGAGAAGCTATGGGTTATGCAGCAGAGAATGTTGCGAATATGTACACGCCTGGTTACAAGGCTAAAACTCCTATATTAATGGCTAAGGGCAGAGGACAGAGTTTCTCTGAAATGGTAGAACATTTAGCAGAAGGTAGAGAAATACCTTTAAATGCGATGCTATTAAGTAAAAACCCTGGCTCTGGCAGTATGATAGGCTCTGTGGCAGTAGATACAGCCGAAGGCACACAGCTTTACTTACCAAATCACCCTTTAGCAAACGCTCAAGGTTATGTAGAAAGCTCTAACGTAAATGGACCAGCTGAGTCTGTAAAAATGTTAAGAGCAGTTACTTCTTATAAAGCGATTTTATCTATAGTAGAAATGACGAAAGCTTCATCTAAAGAGGCTCTCAACATGACTAAAAATGGTTAATTAGTCTCATACCATAAATTACTCCGTACCATATTGGCTGCTTTCGAGCAGCCAGTCATGGAATTCTTTCTGACTCCAAGGAAAATGCATGGGATTGTGAAAAGTCCAATCGAACTCTTTTACTCTAGCGTTTAGCAGCTCTGCTAATTTTAGTGAATCATTTTTATCACAGAAGATATCTGAATTAGAAACCGTTATATTGATATTAAAATCGTGTAGCTCTGTGAATCGAGATAAAAGTTCATTATGGGCATGTAGCGCAACTCCAATTTCTGCGTTTTCGTCATCTTCATGATCCTCATGCACACTGCGGTCATTGTTTGCGAACATAGTTAGCGGACTATAGTTCTCCCATTCTTCATAGTAATTAATTAGATTTTTAAAAACCTGTGGGTGCGTTCCCCACGCTGAAATATGCATGGCTGCTAATATCCACATTAAGTCTACTAAAAATTTTCTATCTCCTATTTTACTGCCCTCTGCTAGAAGCTCTGCGTTAGCATTTTTAAGTTTAATTTCTCTAAGCCATTCTGCCACAGGCTCCTTTAATGGTTGATGCAGCTTCATA
>RFQS01000236.1 GCA_009924885.1 Pseudomonadota bacterium
GAAACGCGTTTTGCTGATGAAGATATTCATATGGCAGTGGAAAGAAGATTGACTGAGATTATCGGTGAGCCAGCTCGTAAATTACATACGGCAAGAAGTCGTAACGATCAAGTGATCACTGATCTTAGACTATGGCTTAAAAAGCAAGTCTCTGAACTATCTTCACTGCTTCTCGCTTTAAGAAAGGCTTTCGTCTTAAGGGCAGAGCAGGATATAGATATTTTAATGCCTGGTTATACTCATATGCAGCAGGCTCAAGCTATTTCTTTGGGGCACTTTTGGCTAGCTCATGAAGCTCGCTTCGCTCGCAATCTAGAAAGGCTTAGTGATGTTCTTAAGCGTATAGATGTAAACCCATTAGGTTCAGGTGCTTTAGCTGGTTCGACTTTTAATATAGATAGGCATTTCACTACAGTTGAACTAGGTTTTGCTAAGACATCTGTAAACAGTTTAGATGCAGTCTCAGACAGGGATTTTCTTTTAGAGTATGAATTCGTTTTATCTGTAATAATGTTGCATTTAAGCCAGTTCGCTGAAGAGATGATATTGTGGAATACCCAAGAATTTTCTTTTATAGAAATATCAGATGCCTTTGCTACAGGTAGCAGTATGATGCCGCAGAAGAAGAATCCAGACATTCCTGAATTGCTGAGAGGTAAGGCTGGAAGAGTAATCGGGGTTATGAATGCTTTAATGCTAACGCTTAAAGCTTTGCCGCTCACTTATAATAAAGATTTACAGGAAGATAAAGAGTTACTTTTTATGGCAAATGACACAGTTAGAGACTGTCTTACTATTACTGTAGATTTTTTAAGTAATATAAAAGCGAATAAAGAAAAGATGTACGCCGCTCTCACTAAGAGCTTTGTGAATGCGACTGATGCTGCTGAATATTTAGTGAAGAAAGGAATCTCATTCAGGGAGGCTTATAGCGTAGTTGGTAAGGCAGTAGCTTATGCGATAGATAATTCTAAATACTTACATGATCTGCGTATTGAAGAGTGGAATACTTTTCATGTCGCTTTTAATGAAGATATTATTGACGTGCTTAAACTTGAAAACTGTGTAGACGCTAGAAATATCTATGGTGCTACTTCTAGAACACAAATTAGAGAACGCCTTGCTGAATTGAAAGCCGCATTACTCTAAATTTAATTAGGACAGGATGATTTCTTTGATATTTTCAGTAGATCTTTAAGGAAGTTTTCCTAGTTTTTAATCTCGTTTCATGATAAATTATTAATTCGTCAGGAGTTTGGTATAACTCCACCTTTACTCAAGGGCTTGTGGCGGAACTGGCAGACGCGCATGACTTAGGATCATGTACCTCACGGTGTAAGAGTTCGACTCTCTTCAAGCCCACCATTTATTTTATATTGAAGAATACTTTAGCTGTAAGTGATTTGATTAAGTAGAATTCTTCCCCTTGTTCATTCTTGCCTAATACGATGTGATCTGAAGGCTTTTGTTGTTTTAATCTACACCTTTGTGTAAATTCATCAAGCTTATTACGAAAAGCTTCTGTATTTAAATCTTCTTTAGATATGTTTATATTTACTGGGATTTCATTTAGGCGTAGAAATTCTACCAGAGAGTTTACTTTGGCTTGATCATTTCCTGTAATAAATTTTGGTAATCCTTTTATAATTTTAAAGTTTTGATCTAATATTCGAATTCCAGTTTCTTGAGGGTATGCTTGATTCATCCAAGCTTCAAAGTCTTTATAAAGATCAGAATCCATTATGGCTATTCCGCCGCTCTTCAGCTTTAGTTCTTTGCCTGGGAATATCACATCCTTAGTATTCTTTGCAAGTCTGGAGATTTTTTTCATATAAGTTTCAAACTCCGTTTTAGTCAGACCTTCTGCGTGCTCCAATCTTTTATTGCCGTTATGGCTGTAGGACTGGATATTAATCTTACCTGCATAAGTTAGTGGGAGTAATTCAACTGGCTTGCCCTCGGGGTGATATAATTTGAAATCTTGTTTTTTCGTTATTTTTTTGATAAGTGATTGAATATTTATATAGTCATTATTTGTGTTTAATGAGAAAGCTTCTCCGTTTGGCGCAGCAATCTTTTGATTTGGATAAAGGATTTTGTAAGTTTTTTCGATGACATCTTCTAGGCTTACGAATGATTCTGGATTGAGCTTAATTAAATCTATTGCTCCAGACTCTAGAGTTTTTTCCCATTCTTCTTTCGGTATAGCCTCTTCAGTTAATTTTCCTTCTGGAGAAAGAGCTTTCACAAAGATATTTTTTATTGAGGGTATTTCATTCGAGCCGTTTGACCGAGGTTCTACGACTAGTTTATAAGCTTTATAAGCTTCTCTTTCCTCTGGGCTAGTAATGCGGTGTATATTTTTATCCTCATCTGCTTTTATTTTTTCAGCATCTTTTATAATTATTGCTATTTTTTCTTCTGACCAAGGATCAACCAGCCTTCCTTTTTTATATTGCAAGTTATTTTCTTTTTCTATCTCGGTAACAGCTTTTATAATATATCTTCGGTCGATTGATTTTTCTTGAGCTAGTGACTCAATAAGAGTGTCTATATTTACTTTATTTGAGGCAGAGCTTTGCTTAGTAAACATCTTCTCTTTGCTCGTTTACTTTTATTAAATCTTCTCGGGAAAAGGCTTTGTTCTCTGCAGTATCAAGAAATTCAATGGTCTTTGCATTCAATTTTTCTTGGATGTAATCAGGACTAAAGCTTTCTCGAATTGATCTCATAAGATTGAGAGGAATCTTTTTGTAGATTTTAGTTGCAACTTGGGTTCTGGAGTAAAAATTTGGATGCGATGCTGGAATTCTTAGTTCTTGATTTTTCTCTACGGTATTAGTTGTTTTTCCCTGTTTAGATTTTTTAGTCTTCTCTTGTGAGCTTAATGTTTCACCATCAGAAAATTCGTGACCAGTGGCGAGAGCTAAGTTAAATGGCTGGAATACAGTGTTCCCTTCTAATCCTGAATTCAGATCTGAAGTTAAATTTTTAATAATTCAAGCAAATTGTTAATTAGATTTCAGAGAGAAGTTTATCAAGAGAGATGGAATTTTTGCAA
>RFQS01000237.1 GCA_009924885.1 Pseudomonadota bacterium
AAAATTTCCTACTATTAAAAGGTCTTTTAAATACTGATCTGAGCGAGCACATTTTTTCATTTGTCTTCTATAGCTCATGCCTTTTACAGGTTTAGATTTAATCTTTTGTAATGCTATATTTTTTGCAATCCAAAGGTTTCTCTTACTTTTGGTATTTATTAAAGATTGATCTTCACGAAAGGTTACATCTAAATGCCAATGATATTTATTTTCAATGAACCAATGATGTCTGGCTAATTCTTCGATTTCTTGAGTTAGAGCATTTAAGCTTTTAGCTAACCATATTTTAGAAATAGAACCACCAGATTTGATGTATTCTAAAATGAGCTTAGCACCATAGATTCGATTTTTTTTATCCATTATTGATACTCGCTGAATGTCGCATTGGGCTTGGTTTTTGGCTCTGGTAAATTTCTTTTAGTCTCAGGTTTTTTAGCTTTTTCTGATTCGTTAATTTTTTTAAGCATCTGAATCTTTTCATCTTCTTCTGACATTTTACGATCATTAATGTTTGTAAAATTTTCATCCTCTGCTTCATCAGATCTAGATTTAATATCACTAGTATCTGGAACTGGTGCATAGCGCTTAGGTTCCGTGCCTGGTGTAAATCTCATCTCTACTGGATTAGGAGTGTATTCAGTCGCTAGAAGCCCAGTAAGAGGGTCTATCTTCGCTGATACATAATTATTATTAAATTTAAAATCAACAGCTGCTCTTGGATTATTTTCATAATATTTAAGCATAAATTCACGCCATATCCAAGCAGGAGTGCTACCACCAGTCGCATAGCTAGAAAGCACTTCTCTATTCCTTTCATTACCAGCCCAAACGACGGTAACTGTATCTGGAGTGAATCCAGTAAACCATATATCTCTACTGCCATCTGCTGTACCAGTCTTACCGGCGACGATTCTTCCTTCGATTTTAGCTAAAGCGCCAGTTCCATAATTAACTACATCTTTTAAAATCTCGACCAGTAACGATACATGTCTCTGTGGCAGGGCATCTACGGCTACAGGGTCATTTTTTTCTATTAAGTTGCCTTTATTATCTAAGATTTTTCTAATAAGTATTGGTTCTACTCTAACTCCACCACGAGCAAAGGTAGAATAAGCAGTCGCTACTTCTAGTGGAGTAAATGCTCCGGATCCTAATGCTAGTGATAAGTTTGGCTGCATATCAGATTTAATACCTGCTTTATGTGCAGTGTCTATAACGTTGTTAAGACCAGCTTGCATAGCGACTTTAATCGCTGGAATATTACGTGAGAAAATTAGTGCAGCTCTTGCCGTCGTAGGTCCATGAAATTCTAAGTCGAAATTCTGTGGTGACCACACCATGCTTTCTGTAGAGGCATCATCGAAGACTATAGGCTCATCTTTGATAATAGTGTTCTGATCTATGACACCATTCATAAAGGCTGTTAAGTACACAAAGGGCTTAAAAGCACTACCAATGGTATGTACGTTAGTTGCTCTATTATATTGGTTCTGCCAAAAATTACCGACTCCTCCAACTAAAGCTCTTACCTGAGCGGTTTCCACGTCTATAGTAACCAAAGCCGCTTGATTAATCCCAGAGGCAGCATTCTTGATACCAGTTTCCATAATTTCAGCAGCAGCCATCTCTGCTTTAGGATCAAGTCCAGTATAGACTTTCAGTCCCATAGTTTTTAACTGATTCCTGGTAAACCTCTTATTAAGCTCTTGTTCTACGTAGCTAAAGTAGTAGGGATATTGAGCTAAGTTTCCCTGTGATTTTTTAAACTGCATTTTATGAATATCTGCTTTAGCGTATTCTTCTTTCGTGATATAACCTAGTTCCAGCATTCTGTCTAAAACATACTGCTGGCGTACTTGTGCCTCTTTTAAATTTTTAGAAAGATGACTAGGAGCGGTTAATAATCCAGCTAAATAAGTCGATTCTAACAAATCTAATTTACTTGCGTGTTTACTGAAGTACCTTTGCGCAGCTCTTTCTATACCATAAGCTAAGTTACCGAAATAAACTTGGTTTAGATATATCTCAAGTATTCTTTCCTTGGAGTATTTACTTTCTACTTCAAGAGCGATAAGAAGTTCTATAACTTTTCTTCTTAAGGTTCTCTGGTATCTTTCATCTTCGCGGATAAAGAGATTTTTTACCATCTGCTGCGTAAGAGTGCTACCACCCTGAACTACCCTGCCCGCTTTAATATTCGTGATAACAGCTCTAAGTAAGCTAGTTAAACTGAAACCAGAGTGTTTAAAAAACTGGCTGTCTTCAGCAGCTAGAATGGATTTTTTCGCTAAATCTGAGACTTGGTCTAACTCTATAACCTGCCTGTCCTCCTCTCCTTGAAGTACTCCAGCTAGTTTATCTTTATAGTCATAGACTTCTATGCTACCGATAGGCTGGTAATTTTCTAAAATATCTAGAGATGGGGCGCCTAATATCCTATTTAATATAGGTACTGATAGACGGAATAAAAACGGTAAAGCTAAAAGCCCAATTAGTATGGCTATTACTACTTTGTTTTTAAGAATTCTTAAAATCTTTCGTTGCATCAATCAATAGTATAAATTATCTATCAGCTTGAACTCACCTTCATTAAGTGATAATTCGTATAAATTTAATTTTACGATGCGAAAACGCAGTAAATCTACTACTTCATAGCCTAAAACTTTACAGGATTGACGGATTTGTCT
This sequence comes from Pseudomonadota bacterium, assembly GCA_009924885.1. Lineage (GTDB taxonomy): Bacteria > Cyanobacteriota > Vampirovibrionia > LMEP-6097 > LMEP-6097 > LMEP-6097. The sequence goes on from RFQS01000237.1 coordinate 2,688, forward strand.
TTTATAACCCTGCTTTAGAATGATTTTAAATGAAGTTTCTGATTCTTGATTCACTAGGCATGGTAAAGTTCTCGCTTTAATGCCATTTTTTTTAATTATAATCTCAACTCCAGCACTTAAATCTTTTAAAAACTTCATGGTGATAGGCTTATCTACTGTAACTAAATATTCTTTCTCATGCTCAAATTTAGGATGGCTGAGTTTATGCGTTATATCACCGTCATTAGTAAGAATTAATAAGCCTCGTGAGTTTTTATCTAATCTGCCGATAGGGTAGAGGCGAAGTTTTTTTAATTCTTGAAATTTATTTTCC
>RFQS01000238.1 GCA_009924885.1 Pseudomonadota bacterium
TTTAAAGAAATACAGTTAAAGGCTGAGAAGATTTATCAGAGTTTGGGTTCTAAAGCAGTAAACTATTAAGCAGAGCTTTTCCAGCAATCCTGAAAATGATCATCAACAATGCCTATAGCCTGCATATAAGCATAGATAATAGTACTGCCAACAAAATTCATTCCTCTTTTCTTTAGATCTTTTGAGATTAAGTCGCAGTCCATTTCCAAATATATTCATCAAAAGAACCATACTCTGATTGTATTTGAAGAAAAACTTTAGCGTTCTGTCTTACTGAAAAAATCTTTAAACGATTTCTAATAATAGATGCATCCTCTAAGATCCTTTCTAAATCAAGATCTGAAAACTCTGCTACTTTTTTAGGATCAAAGTTCAAAAATAATTTTCTATATGCCTCACGTTTTTTTAAAACAGTAGCCCAAGATAAACCAGCCTGCGCCCCTTCTAAAATGAGCATTTCAAACAATTTATCATCATTATGTACAGGAACACCCCATTCATTATCATGATACTCAACATAAAGAGGGTTATTCAAATCCACCCAGGAGCAGCGTTTTGGGGTCATTTTTCCTCAGACTTCTTTTTTCTAATCCCAAGAAAAACCTCTGCTAAGGTGGGCTTTACTGCATTTTTATCGCCACACTCCAAATCAATTTTATAAAACCCATAATGCAAGCGATAAATTAAAAGAAAAAATAGGACTGTAATAGCAGACATAGTAAAAAAATAATCCCAAGCCATATTCTAATCCTCCCAGCGTCTTATTTTATGGTAACTCATTAAAAGCATTATGTAACCTCCATAAGCAAATAAGAACCCGAAGACTAAACCTATTATCGTAAAAGATTTTCCAAAATAGTTTTTATCAATAATAAAACTTAGTATTAAAGTCCCTAGGGGTATCATGCAACAAAACCCACCCTGCATCAGAATTCTAGACTTAATTTTCTCAGATTCTAATATTTCTATCTTCTCAGATAAATCCATAGAAAAATTCTGCTTCATTCTAGGCAAAATTTTAAGGGGTCATTTTTCCCCAGACTTCTTTTTTCTAATCCCAAGACATCCCTTAATCCTCTCAGTATCTCATTCTTGCAAGCTTTTTCTGCTTTTATCTATATCTTCTTGCGTTACATTTAATTTTTGATAAAAAAAATAAAAACAAACCATAAAAAAAATCACGCCACATATTACAGCAATATCATTATCAGTAAGAGTACCTGTCATTTTTTAATCCTCCTTTTCTAGACCAAGATTCATTTCCAAAATATCTATTCCTCTTAATAAAGAAATAAGACCTATTATTAGTAATATACAGCTAAAAATAAATAAAGGTAACTTAAATCTTAAAATACCTTCATGATAGTCAGTTAAAATCACGAAAACCGTCACAGAGAAAGGACTCATAAAAGCAAAGGCTATATATCTAAGAGCCTCTGCACGATATTTAAGCGATTCTTTAGTAAGCCTCATAGATAAAAGCTTCTCAAGTCCTGATGAAAATTTTAAGGGGTCAAAATTCCCCAGCTAACAGAATTTATTAATAAAGAGCTGAAAGCAGAAATTAAGTTCACAAGCAGTCTTCCTTAGGTAAAATTAAGATAAGGATACTGAGAAGATTAAAGGGTAGATTATTTCATTTACTAAATACCACGCTAAATACTTTGCTCATCAGCTAACTAAAAAATGTGCCTCTAATAATTTAGAAAAGTTTGCCACTACCTTATTAGATGCTCAGGTAGATCTCAATCCTCATCAGATAGATGCAGCTCTCTTTGCCTTTAAATCACCTCTTTCTAAAGGAGCTATTCTAGCTGACGAGGTAGGTTTAGGGAAAACTATAGAGGCTGGCTTATTAATTTCTCAAAAATGTGCTGAAAAGAAAAATAAGATTTTAATCATCTGCCCTGCAAATCTTCGAAAACAATGGAATCAAGAGCTTTTCGACAAATTTTTCTTAGATTCTATTATCCTTGAAAATAAAAACTTTAATGAAGAAATTAAAAAAAAGAACTTCAATCCCTTTAATCAAGACTCTATTGTGATTAGTTCATATCAATTCATCAAAACTAAAGATGCTTATGTGCAAGCAATAAAGTGGGATTTAGTCGTCATAGATGAGGCTCACCGCTTAAGAAACGTTTACCTACCGAAAAACAAAACAGCAAATGCAATCAAAGATGCTGTAAAAGATTCTCCTAAAGTGCTTCTTACGGCAACTCCTCTACAAAACTCTCTTTTAGAAATGTACGGACTTTCAACTATAATAGATGAACATTTCTTCGGAGATTTAAAAAGCTTTAAAACCCAATATCTAAATAAATCAATAAACAATGACGAAACCACCTTTCATCAGTTAAAAGAACGTCTAAAGTCAATCTGTCAAAGGACCTTACGAAAACAAGTTTTAGAATATATCCCTTATACAAAAAGGATCGCACTTGTTCAAGAATTTATCCCAAATGAAAATGAGGATAGACTCTATCAAGGGGTTTCTAATTATTTGCAGAGGGATAAACTCTACGCTCTTCCTAACAGTCAAAGAAACTTAATGACACTAGTATTAAGAAAACTTCTAGCTTCATCTACATATGCGATTAGTAATACTTTACTGAAATTAGCAGTTAAACTAGAAAAAATTTATGAGTCTGCTAAAAAGAATTTTAAACAAAGTGAGCAAGCTAATAACAATGAAGTGTCTAAAGATCTTCAGGAAATATTTGATGAATTTGAAGTGAACTTTGAAACTTTTTCAGAATTAAGAGAAGAATTTTTAGATAATGATGACCAGCAAAAATTCCTAAAGAAAAAATAAAGATAGTGATTTAACTCTGGCCTTTGTAAGGGTATTGTGCTTAACTAGAGCTGTTGAGAGAAAGTAGTCT
>RFQS01000239.1 GCA_009924885.1 Pseudomonadota bacterium
AGCTATTTATTCTTAAATTAAGCTCTAAGAATAATTCCGCCAACTGCTCTGCCATCAAGGGCAACACGACCTTCTTCTAGAGAACCATAGAAACCGATCTTTTCAGATCTGGTAACGAATTGGTCATCAGGAAGAGCGGTAAATGTACCACCAGTTTCGGATTGACGAGCAACTGGACGAACAAATGCGTCTTTTGATAAGTCAAGAGCAACAAGAACTTCGTCTGTAGCAGCATCAAAGTTACTAGCGCCAAGGCCATCAAACAATTGATTATATTTGGCTCCACGACCTAGTTCTACTAGTTCGTGCAAAGTAATACCAAATACTTCTTGAGCACCAGCGCCACGGAAGATTTCTTCACGAACACCTTGAGGAAGATCTGTTGCGCCTTTGCCAGCGGAAGAACCACCTAAAGCGCTATAAGAGAATCCACGGATATCGCCTTTTACTTCTGGGCTGACAAATAAGTCAGTAACACCATAAGTAGAATTAGTTGTGCCACCAGCGTATGAAGTATTGATTCTTTTAATAAGAGTTAATAAATCATTAAGATGACTTAATTCTAGGGATTTACGAGGAGTAGATGAAGTTGCATTAGCCGTATTTCCTGTAGTGACAATATTATTTGCAGAAGCAAGAGCTTTTAAAACAACTGCCCAAGCATTACGCTCTTGTTTAACAAGAACTTCGTTGGACATACGTTCTAAAGCTTTGCTAACTACATCTAAGCGACCACGACGAGCATAACGTTTTAGGAAGCTTACTGCGCTATCTAGACGATAGGTAGAAACTTTCATTTCTGCAAAGCCTTCTACTGTTGAAGTAGGTAGACCACCTGCAACGTTTTGGCTCCATACGTTTACATAACCTTCTTTTTCACTGTTCCATAGATCAAGTGGGATAGAAGGGCTGTCATCTTCGTCAAAAGGAAGATCGGTATAAACCATGCTAGCTGTGCCGGCTTCCATTAGAACCTTTTCAATAACTGGTCCAATAAAAGCTGCAAAAGCTTCGCTTGCTTCTCTAGCTACGTTTGCATCTCTGCTGCCCATAGCTTTGATAAGCTCTACTTGTTCTGCTGATTCTTTTAGTTTTAATTTCATTTTAAATTTCTCCTTTAATTATTAGAAGCTAAATTTTATTAAAGCTACCCCAGCAACATCAGTAGGAGCATTTTTCTTAATTGGAGTTAAGAATACTCCTGCCTTCATAGCTCCTGCGGAAGAAGCTTGCAATCTTCCATTGGCTACATAAACATCCCAACCAGCTTTAACAACTAGTGGGGTGCCATCTTCACCGGTGCTATTGTCTAGGACTTCAATTGCTGCAACACCTCTTGTAAGAACAGGAACGACTTGTCCCATAAGAACAACGCCCATTTCTGCGGCTTTACGAGGGTTGAAAGCTAAATTTTCGCCATTTTCATCAAAATTTCTAACTGTAGCTAAAGTGATTCCAAGAGCAGAACCTGCTCCGTCAGCTTTTCTAACAGCAGCTTTTACACCATAACGATCAGATACAACACCATTAGCAGGACTATAAGAAACTAGTCTGTCTGCGGGATGATTTGCATTTAAAACTAGAGGGCTGGTAGGATCAAGTTCTACAACTGATCCAGCTTCCAAAATCTCTGTTTTTCTGTCTAGAGCTACATTCTCTAGATAAGCGGTTCTTTCACCGTTAGAACCATAGGTAGCATTACCATGATAAGCAAATAAATTTACAACATCATGTTCGCTATAATCTCTGAATGTTTTTAGATATGCCATATATTTTCTCCTTTATTTTATATCAAAACCTTCCAAGCTGAAAGCTTTTGCGTATTTTTCACGTACACTTGGCTGTGCAGCTGGAACAGAATTTGGTATTTCTGTTGAAGCTTTTGTTCCGTTATCAACGGCTTGGTTGACAACTTCTTCTGAGTTTTTCTCAACGATTTCAGACGCTTTAGCTTCTTCTTTAGATGCGACTGCATCTTTTTGCGTCTGTTCGTTTAAAGCTTTTTTATAAGCTTTGCTTTTCTCTTTCATTAAAACTGAAGCATTATTTTTATAATCTTCAAAAGCTTTTTCGTCTAAATCTTTGATTGATTTAGCAATAACTTCACGATCTTCGTTAGAAAGATCATATTCTTCGTCAAAAGAAGACATGCGAGCATTAAAAGTTTCTTCTTTTGCTTTTGCGGCTTTTTCGGCTTCTAAAGTCGATAACTTTTCAGTGACTTCGTCTAGATTTTTCTTTAAAGATTCGTAATCTTTAGAAACAGTCTCTAGCTTATCAGAAGCTGCTTTTAGCGCGGTTTCTTTCTCGGCTTTTTCTGCTAAATATTGATCATTAACCTTTTTGATCTCTTCGGCAATGAAATCAGTTACGCTAGCAGCGGATACTTCTTTAAGAAGAGCATCTGTAATTTCTTCAATTTTGGATATTTTCATATATATTCTTTCCTTTTTTACATCTAAATTATCATTTTGGGAAATGTTATTTTCTGTATTCGCTTCAGAGGTGGTAGTTGTTGATTCTTTCATACTAGCTTCTCCTTCTTCTTTTTCTTCCAAAAGATTTAAACCTTCTTCGGTTTTGACAGCTACGCCTTTAACATCTGCAGCCGGATTTAAAGTAAATCCTATACCTAATGGAATGACTTTGCCTAAAACTTGACGATATATATATTTATTATTAATTTTGCCTGAACCGCCAAAGGCTTTTAAATCGTTTGTATATTTCTCTATTAATTTTGGATCAGAAATAATCTCTGCATTTTCAATATTCTTTTCGCTATCCGATAAAGCTATAATATTATATTCATTAAACCCTAATTCCCAACTGGCGCTAATAGCCATATAATTT
>RFQS01000240.1 GCA_009924885.1 Pseudomonadota bacterium
ACAAAAAGAAGGCATAGAAACGTTAAATATAAAGTGTGCATTAGGGCTAGATGCTTTTTTTATCTCTTCAAATACAGCTCCAATGTCACTAAACAAATGAAAACAATTCAAAGCATAAATCACATCTACATCATGATTAAAATGCACAGCGAAGTCTTCAGCACCTGCTTGAATATAAGACGCCACCGCAGAAAACTTCTTCTCTGCTTGCTGCAACATCGCGACAGAAGGATCTATTAAAGTAAGGTTTTTAGCACCATTTTCTATTAAAATCATGGAAGAAACACCAGTTCCAGCCCCTAAGTCGATAATTTTAGAATTCGGGTCACCAATCACTGGAGAGAAAAAATTTACAGCATGCCTAGCGCTCTGTTCATATAGAAAATTCGCATTAGAATAATTTTCCGAGGCTTCCTCTGAAGTAAATGGATTTAAAGATGTATCTTGATTAGACTTATGCACCAACTGTCAGCCCTAGCTCAGACGATAACTCAATATTACCTGCAAACTGAGTTATACGCAAACCGAAGCTATCGTCAATAACCACAACTTCACCCCTAGCAATAATTTTATTATTAACAAACAGATCTACAGGCTCTCCAGCTAAGCGGTCTAACTCAATTACAGACCCTTTCGTTAATTTCAGGATATCTCTAAGCTGCATTTCAGATCGCCCAAGCTCAACGATTAGCCCAAGCTTAATATCCAAAAGTAAATTAAAATTTTTCTTTTCATAAATCTCAGCACTATTTAGAGTGTGGTTCATCTGAGCAAACTCGACTTCAGATACAGAATTCTTATTAGCTAATTTAGGGTTTTTAACATCAGCTAGCGTCACTACTCGCTCAATGAAAATATCAGCAAGATTTAAATAAAAAGACGAATTGACGACATCAGTGATCTGAACATTAAAAGCAAAGCTCGTATAGTTAGTTTGAGCTAAATCATGCTTTAAAGAATCTGGATTAGCTGGGTCAATTAAAATATTTTGGAAATCACTTAACTCTACATCTAAACCAATAACAAGGGTTTTAAGCTTATGAATAATAGCGAGCGTAGACTGAGCCAATGATTCAGAAAAAGCAGCCTGCTCTATAGCTTCAAAAGATTTACCAGTAATATCGCCGTTACCGCCAGCCATTAAATCAGCGATAATAATCGCATCATTAACATCAGCGATATAAGCTATGCTTCCAGATTCACCACCATTAATATCAGCAAATACCGAAATAGCTTGATTCGCTATGTTATAGTCACCATCAACTATCATAGGTTCCATCAACCCATCAAAACTCATACTCACCTCAACGTTAAGAAGCTGAGAGAGGTTCGCCCCAAAAGCTTGGCTTAGATTATTTAATAATTCAACAAACTTACCTAAAGTCTTATCGTCTAAAGCCATAATAGTCTTCTTGCAATATACCCCTTAAAGCCTATTCAGCTCAAGGATTAAAGAAAATACACCTTATGGAGTAGACTTTTAAACTTTACTTTTCATCACTGGCTTAACTAATCTGAGCTTTTAATCCTTCAATTTGATTATCTAAGGCACTTATACTTGATTCAGCCCCTGTAAGCTCCGCAAAAGCTTGCGATGCATCTGATTTCAAAAAGGCTGGCGGTTTGCTTTTGTTAGTCTTACTAGAATTCTGAAGTTCGTTACCTTCCTCGACATCAGTTTCCACGACAGAAGTAGAAATATCATCAGTTAAATCATCTAAAGAGACGTCACTAATAGCACTGAACCTAATTTCTTTTGCAGCACGCTCATTTTCTACCGTGGCTTTATCGCCGATTAACTGATCTAGCTTACTTGATAAAATTTGCTTACTTGCTTTTTCATATTTTTCATCGATTTTTAGCTCAGTAACTATATCCTCATCAGCATCAATAGTAAGCCTATCAACAGACATGTTCGTAAAAGCGACTGTTTTAGTGTCCTCTGCTTTTATTGTTGAAGTATCAATAGTCGGTTTAAAACTTTCTACGGCTGCATCTAAATCCGCAGAAAAATTTTCTTGAAGTTCAGTACCAGCAGTTTTAAGCCCACCTAATATTTTTGAAGATTGAACGAAAGTATTAAGTGTTTTAGAGTCACCAGTATCGGTTAAACCATTTTCAGATAAGATTTCAGCTAAATTATTAACCCTATCATTATCTGGTAAAAGCTGTGCTGCAACATAGCTTTCGGCTATCACTATAGCCTTTGGCTCATTTGTTTTAAACTTACCACTGTCTTTAATTTCTGCTAGTTCTTGAATTTGATTCGATTGAATTTCTTGATGGCTAAGTGTTTTATTTTCTGATGAAGCCCTCACTATAACTGGCTTAGCCGATAAAACCACTTCATCACCAATATCACCAGTGTTAGGCTGATTTGTAATTACAGCTGGCTCATTTTTTTTAATATCTTTTTTTAAATTATCAATATTAGAACCTATGCCTTCACGCTCTGCATTAAGCTCAGCTCTATTTTCGACATTTTCTGTATCTATTAAATTTACAGAAACTAAAGTATTTTCACCATTAATTGAAACCACGATCTTGTACCTCTCAAATAAGGTTACAAATTAAGAATTAAGGTTTGGTTAAAAAATGGTGGACACCTGCTTAACCAAGTTCGTGAGAGTTTAGCTGTTTAAAAATGAGTTCGGAGTTAGCTTCATAATTAAAAGACCCTCGTTTATAGCTCATAGATTGGCTGCTAAAGATTTGCATTATCGGACTTATCTCTTTAGATTTTTTATCAGCAGAAGCCATAAGTAGATTTTACCCTAAAAACAAAAAAGACTCAGTTCCCTGAATCTCACCTGAAATTTTAAATTTATTTGATAGA
>RFQS01000025.1 GCA_009924885.1 Pseudomonadota bacterium
GTGTGCCTATGATGATTTTCTCCATGCCACAGTTTATCGCCAAAGATACGATTAAAGCTCTTGCTCAAATTAGTGCTGCTGTATCATTTCCTTTTATTAAAACCGTCGAAAATATGCCAGTAGGATCTAGCCTTTTCTGTGGAATAAAAACTGCGATAGAAGCTATCGAAGAATACAAAGGACCAAAAGTTAATAGAAAATCTGATTCTCTATTACATCAGATAAAAGAATTCACATCTAACTACGGCCGCATGTGGAAAGATTCCTTATCAAAACTATTATCAAAAGAAGGTTCACTTGAGGAAAAATTTCGAAATTTCTGTAATATCACATTCTTACCTGGTTATTCTGCAGCTCAAGGTCTAGGAATGCTCTTTTGCAAAGAACGTATCTCGGATAAAACTAGCTCTAAATTAATAGATGGGATTGCAAGAGGAACTAGAACTGAACGTGGTATTCTAGGTGTCTTTACTGATATATTCTTGCTTGGTTCTAAAATAGCTGCGACTAGAACTGTCGGCATAACTTTTGCTGGTAGTAGCCTCCTATCCTTAACTACGCCTTGGGTGGATAAAGTTTTTGCGAAACACCCTAAAGCCGTTCAAGAGAATATCTTGAATGTTCTTGGACAGACCTGCAAAGCTCTTGATGAATTAGGTAACGTCCTCTGGTCTAAAATACCGAAAGAATCAAATTTAGCAGCAGTTGCTTAAAATTAGCTAAAAATAAGCTTTTAGATATTTACAAAAGAAATTCCACTGATTATACTTGAGGCATGATGAAAAAATTGATCAGTTCTTTAGTTGTTCTTGGTTTTGTATCTACTCCAGCTTTCGCTGATGGTGTTTACAAATCAAAGCCTACATGCAAAAATGGCAAGTGTAAAACTTGTAATTTTGGTTGTGGACTTTGGAAAGCTACTAAATTCACTCTTAAGCTTCCATTCAGAATCGTTACTTCAACAGGTAAAGGTATCTATGATCTTGTTGTTGATCAAGATTTCTCTGGATTTGAAGAAGGTTACGAATTAATCTAGTATAGTTTTACTGAACAATTAATATTATGTTTCAAAGCTCGGATTTTCAGCGTTATGATGAATCCGAGCTTTGGATTTTTCACGACTATTATTTTAAAAATATTGGTTTAAAAGCCTGGGATTCTGGTGCTATACCTTTTACTGGTGCTACAAATTATAGCGAAGCTCGTAAAAAAGCCCTACTCTTAGTAGAGAATCTTCGTCTCTGTGGCCTAGAAAATTCAGATGACACCATTAAAATCCTTGAAATTGGTGCTGGCTCTGGAGCTTTTGCCGAAAATTTCTTACTAGCTTTTGAAAACATCTGCCTGGCTGAAGATTTAAATTTCCATAAACGCTTAAAATACTTTCTTACAGATTATTCTCAGTTCACATTAGATGAGCTTCAAAGAAAAAAACGCCTGAAAGAATTTCCTAATATTATATTTCAAAACTATGATGCCCTAGAAGATGTACGAAGTAGCTCACTGAGTGCTTCAATTGGATCATTTCATTGCATCTTATCTACCTATCTTTTAGATCAGCTTCCTTGCAGGGTTATAGCGAAGGTAGATAATACATATAAGGAAAAATACATTAAATTAATTATTCCAGAAAAATATCTACATAATGAAAAGCTTTTCCATGAGAAGCTTTTGAAGAAAAGTAAATGGATTAAAAAAATAAAAAAAGTCTTTCACTATGAAGAAATAGATGATGAAGATGATATTCCAGCTGAAGATTTCGAAATTCTAAAAACCTGTTTTAGAAAAACTAAAGAATCCACGATCATTTACTCCTATGGGGCGAAGATATCTCTTGAAAATTCTTTTAAATTACTGCATCCAAAAAACGGCTTAATTATAGCCTCTGATTTTAATGCCGCCGCCCGAGGCGGCGTCGACCTCTACGAACCCTGCTATTACGGAAATTCACTCGCTCAGCCAGTTAATTTCGATTTTCTCTATAAATCCTTTGCAAAACAACAAAAAGTCGTTCTCTTTGAAGATCCTATCAGACCATTACATACTTTAATTATTTGTGCTGAGAATTTTGAGCATCCTTTAAGATTAGGAATCACTTACGAACGAGTTTTTAAACAAAATATACTATTAAGAATGCTTTATCAATTCCTCTTAGAAATTAAACAAAGTATTCACATCCTTTTGATAATAAGCATTCTATACACCACTTATTATATTTTCACTCTATACGAGCAAAATTTTTCTGCCCCATAATATCCTGCAAGAAGACTTGGTGAGCCCCTCTGGTTTTCATATGCTTTATAAAACTATTTCGCAGTATCGAAGCTGATATTTTCTTTTCTATTCCAGCAGCTTCAGCCTTGGCTTGAATAGTGCGATAAACCTCTCTTGCACTAATATTAAAAAGCCTATCTACTGATTTTAAATTATTATCACTAATATATTTTTCTAATAAAAGCTTCACTGAATCTATCATTGGCACTAATCTTGACTTAGAAGTAGAAGAACAATTTATAAAAATAATCTCTTCAGCAAAAGAAATATCCTCTATCGTAAGTGCTAAAAGCTCATTTACTCTTAAACCACAGGAATACAGTAATTCTAAAAGTAGCGCAGTCCTCCCCTCGTGAGAATGCTCGTAATCTTCAATTTCTGCGTTTTCGCCCGCCTCATTTCTGACTTTACTTAAAAGTAAATCGACCTCCTCTTCACTTAAAATTTCAGCTTTTTTATTACGATACTGTGTGTCCCGCACTATCTGAGTAAAAGGATCACGTGAAACTAAAGAATTTTCTCTAAGCCAATTCCACATTTTATGCACAGCAGTTAATTTTCTATTAACGGCAGCCGTACTGGCACCAGATTTCCTGATTTCCTGAGAAAAATATTCTAAATTATCAGCACTCAAATCTATTATCTTAAAATCCTCTCCAAGATTGGCTCTTACAAAGTTAGAAAAATCAATTAAGTCTCTTTTATAGAGCCTGAGCGTATTATAACTAAGTCCGCTAAAATTTTCTAAATAATCAAGAAACTCTACGACGACCTGCATATTATAATTCTAAATTAGATAGTCTCTCAAACACAGATAAAGCTTAAGAAGATATTTAAATATGACAGAAAAGAAAAAGATTATTGCAGTTATCCCTGCTGGTGGCATGGGTAGCAGAATGAATAGTCGCAAACCTAAACAATTCCTCACTATATTTGATCAGCCCATATTAGCAGTGACTATCAGAGCCTTAGCAAATACTGGATTATTCAGTAAATTTATTATCCCAAGTATAGATATCATAATGACTAAAAAATTAGTAGAACAAAAATTACCTGATTTAGATATCAGCATAGTTAAAAGTGGAAAAACTCGCCAAATGAGTGTCCACAGTGGTTTAGATTTTATTAAAAGCCTAGATGAACAGCCAGATTTAATCCTAGTGCATGACGCTGTTCGTGTATTGATCACAAAAGAGACTATAAACAAAGTAGTTAATAAAGCCATAAAAACAGGGGCGGCTATAGCTAGTAACAGGATCTATGATACTTTAAAACTCAGCCAATCAGAAGCTGATGAAGATATATTAATTAAAAAAAATATTTCTCGTGAAAACATGTGGCAGGCACAAACTCCACAAGTCTTTAAATCAGAGATAATACTCTCAGCTTACGATAAAGCAAAAAATGATCATTTTGAAGGTACTGACTCTGCGAGCCTTGTAGAAAGATTAGGAATTCCTATTCATTTAGTTGAGACTACTAGATTTAATTTTAAAATCACTACTCCAGAAGATTTAGAAATCGCGGAGATTATACTTTCTCATAGAAAAAATAATTAAGGAGACCCCTACACAACGTGCAGTTTCAAGGCTGAGGAGGACGAATGACCGCAATGTACTCGAAGTACATGAGGATCATGAGGACGACGAAAACGCAGAAAATGGAGTTGTGTAGGGGTCTCCTAAAATGGTGGATTGATTTTAAAGATCGGATCTAACCCTGGTATAGTAGCACCATCTATGATTTGGTTAATCTGTAAACGAACTTGAGTTTTAAAATTCTGCTGCATTGGATGGCACTCTGGTCTACAGCCAGATGGACAGAAACGTCCTCCCCAAGCATTACCTATAACCACCTCTGCTCCCATATTTCTTGCTGCGAGCTTCGCTGCGTTATTAATAACATTACCCACGAAAACCACTTCATCATTAGGTTTTAAAGCAGCAGCGCCAGTTTCTTTTTCTTGAGTTATGACCCAAATTAAAGTTCCATCATCGAATCTCTCAACAGAATTTTGTGCTCCCCCCCCACCTTTTTTACCAACATGGGCGATTTGCCTAAGATTCCCAAATTTATCAATCTTCGATTCATTCAAAATGTATGGAGCATTATTATCAAAGCTACAATGCTTTATAGAATTTACATTATTCTCTTCATCGTACTGAACGACCTGCGCAAACAGAGACTGAAGTGATTTACGATGAGGATACACAGTAATAATCTGCCTAGTTTTTTTGATAATTTTATAATAGACTTTAAAATCTCTTTTATCTGGACGAGGAATATCCATCATCTGATTAAAAGCATAGGGACTCATGTGTGAAAGCTGTTTCTGAAGCTTACTTAAGCGATCATTAGTCATCGGCACTATAGATAATTGAAAATTATTTTTTTCTAAAGTCTCTACATCTACCATCACCTCATAAGGCTGTAAATCACGAGAAGGTAGTAATTCTAAATTAGTCTTAAACTCATCAACAGAATTATGCTGTGGAAAGACCCCTGCTCTTTTATCTGCGTCAGGCATGGCTAAGCTCACTTTACGAGCCTTACCATAACCTATCATCATAATCGTTTCACGAAAATTATCTTCACTGATACCTTTCTTTATATTTTTACTGTTCTTGTAAGCAAAAGCTCCGCCTACATAATTAAATGTATGCCTAAGATCTACATCTACTGGTTCTTTTTCTTCTTCGTCTTTTTTATCTGGTGGTTGTTTTTCGTTCATTATTCCAAGCTTTAAGAAAGATTATCTTTGATAGAATAGAAGTCTATACTTTCATTATAGCCATGCAAACAGAAAAAATATCATCTGAAAACTACAAAAAAGCCATAAAAGAGTCTATAGACTTGCCTATTACAGAATTTCCGATGCGCGGAAATGGACCAGTCCGTGAACCAGAATTTCAAAAACTCTGGGAAGAATTAGATATTTACGAGCAGGGACTGAAGATCAGAGATAGTGAAGGTGCGAAACGCTTTATATTACATGATGGACCTCCATATTTAAGCTCCGATAAAATTCACATCGGAACTGCCTTAAATAAAATCCTTAAAGACATCATCTGTAGATTTAGATACCAGCAGGGTTTTAAAGTACCTTTTATCCCTGGATATGATTCTCACGGCTTGCCGATTGAGAATGCCGTAGTTAAAGAAATTAAAGGCGGTAGAAACGCGGTCTCCATAGTCGAGTTACGTGAAAAGTGTAAAGAATTTGCTTTAAAAAACCTGAAAGGACAGGAAGCTAAATTTAAACGCCTCGGTATAAACGCTGACTGGCAGAACCCTTATGTAACTTTAGATCCTAAATATGAAGCTGAACAGATAAAACTTTTTAGTGAAATGGCTGAAAAAGGCTATATTTACCGAGGTTTAAAATGTGTTCACTGGAGCTATGGCTGCCAGACAGCTTTAGCCGACGCTGAAATAGAATATGAAGAGCATACTTCTGATTCTATTTATGTGAAATTTCAGATAAGTGATTCATCTATCCAGGAAAGCACTCAGAAAGAAAATCATAATTCTCTTGGTAAATTAAAAGCAGAACTTTCTGATGCCTCTTTCGTGATCTGGACCACCACTCCGTGGACCATGCCTGCGAATTTAGCTATTTGCTTAAACGCTGATATAGATTACTGCATAGTAAATTCAAGCGAATTTGGGAAATTAATAATAGCGAAAGATCTTTTCGAAGATTTTAAAACTAAAACAGAGTTAACCGATTTAGAAATACTTTCAGAAGGCTTTAAAGGCTCTGACTTAGAAGGTATTAAAACTAAACATCCTCTGTATAATCGTGAATCACCTATCATACTTGGCAATCACGTCAGCACAGAAACTGGTACAGGCTGCGTTCATACTGCACCAGGCCACGGACAAGAGGATTTTGAAGTCGGTAAAAAATATAATTTAGCTGTGCTCTGTCCAGTAGATCCTAAAGGTGCTTTCACCAAAGAAGCTGGTGAAGTTAAAATCGAAAATAGCGAAATAGTTATCCTAGAAGGCTTACATATAGCGAAGGAAGCTAACCCTACTATTATTTCTGCTCTAAAAGCCGCTGCAGCATTAATTAAGCATAGTAAATTTAAACATAGCTACCCTTATTGTTGGCGTTCTAAAACTCCACTCTTGTTTAGGGCTACGGAGCAGTGGTTTGCGAGTATAGATAGTTTCAGAGAAAAAGCTCTCAGCGAAATAGATAAAGTTAAGTGGTTCCCAGCTAGAGCTAGAAACCGTATCTACAGCATGGTAGAGGGTAGAGGCGACTGGTGTATATCTCGTCAAAGAACATGGGGAGTACCTATTCCTGTTTTTTACGATAAATCTATAATCGAAGCTAACGGTAATTTTAAAGTGATTTTGGATTTTGAGATTATTGAGCACGTAGCGAAAATCTTTGCAGCAGAAGGTTCTTCTGCTTGGTACGCCAAAGAAATCACAGAACTCATTCCTAGTCACCTAAGTAGCGGAGCTAACCCTAAATACAAAGTAGAAAATCTTTCTAAAGAGACTGATACTATGGACGTTTGGTTTGATTCTGGTTCTAGCCATAGAAGCGTAGTTAATCTGCGTGAAGAACTTAAGTCTACTGAGTTTGAGCCCGTAGATCTTTATCTAGAAGGTTCAGATCAGCATAGAGGCTGGTTTCAGTCGAGCTTGCTTACTTCAGTAGCTGTAAATAATATTAGACCCTATGATAACGTTCTCACTCATGGTTTCGTAATGGACGAGCAAGGACGTAAAATGTCTAAATCTTTGGGTAACGTCGTAGACCCAGATGAAATTATGCAGGAATATGGCGCTGACGTACTTAGATTATGGGTAGCAAGCGTAGATTACTCTGTAGACATTAAAGTCGGTAAAAATATATTTAAGCAGCTAAGCGAAATTTATCGTAACTTTAGAAACACCAGTAGATTTATGCTTGGCAACCTCTTTGATTTCAATCCAGAAGAAGATTCAATCCCTTACCTAGAATTACATGATTTAGATAAACTTACACTACATAAATTACAGGAACTAACCATAAAGATTACAGAAGCTTTTAATAATTATGAATTCGTAAAATTTTATCAGCTTATACAGAATTTCTGTTCAGTAGATCTATCTGCCTTCTATTTTGACATTTGTAAAGATAGGCTCTATACACATGGTAAAAAATCTGCATCACGCAGAGCTGCTCAGACAGTCATACTTGAGATCTTATCGAGTTTAAATCGTTTCTTTGTGCCTATACTGCCACATCTTGCAGAAGATATTTATCAGCATACGCCAGAAAAAATTAAAGAGCATTATTTAAATTCAGTGGGTTTAAATGGACGTTTCTTTTCGCCTAAGCTTACTACATCTAAATCTATCCAGCTCAGTAACTGGCCTTTGGTAAATAATACTTACCTTAATCCAGAATTAGGTAAGAAATGGGAAGAAATTCTCTCCATCAGAGAGCTTGCTAACAAAGAACTAGAAGAACTTAAGGCAAATAAAACAGTGAGTAAATCACTTGAAGCTGAATTAATCATAGAATTACCTAAGGCTAAACTCGACGAATATGAAAGCATTCTTGAAGATATTAAAGCTTGCTTTATAGTCTCTGAACTGAAATTCAAGGAAGGCAGTGAGATTAAAGTTATGGCTAAGCCTTTTGAGAATTCAGTTAAATGTGAACGCTGCTGGAAACACTTTAAAATAGAAGAAGTAAATACTGAACATATCTGTAAAGTCTGTGATGCCGCTATACAAGAACATCTTAACAATGCTTAGCGGCAAATTTCTGTGTTTTTCGCCCGCCTCATCATCCTTATGAATAAATTCACACTACTTATAGACTGCTTCGATCAAAAAGGCATAGTAAATGCTGTCAGTGGCTTTATTTCAGAGAATAATGGAAATATCATAGACTCACAACAGTATTCGTCTGGGTTAACTGCTCATTTTTTCATGCGAGTTTTAGTCGATGCCAGTGAGTTTAAGATAAAGACAGAAGATTTAAATTCAGCCTTCAGCTCAATTGCAGCAAGGTTTTCAATGAATTTTAAATTTTCATACCATACGAAGAGAATGGCGATACTGGTTTCTAAATACGATCACTGCCTCTATGACCTGCTTTTACGTAAACAGTACGGTGAGATAAACGTCGAGATACCAGTAATCATCAGTAACCACCTAGATCTTAAGCATGTAGCTACTGCTTTTAATATTCCTTTTGAATATTACCCGATAGAAAAACTTAGCGACAGTACTAATGCTAGCTACGACAGCAAACTCAATCAAGAAGCTCAAATCATCAAAAGGCTGCAAGAACTTGAGATAGATTTTATCGCTCTTGCTCGTTACATGCAGATTCTCACGCCACAGTTTATAAATTCATATCCATATCGAATTATTAATGTACACCATGGCTTCTTGCCATCTTTCAAGGGCGCGAAACCCTATCACCAAGCCTATGACAAAGGTGTAAAGATCATCGGAGCTACCGCACATTATGCGACTGAAGATTTAGATATGGGACCTATTATAGAACAGGGTGTTATAAATATAGATCACCGTGACACTGTTGAGGACTACATTTCTAAAGGCAGAGACATAGAAAAACAGGTTCTAGCGAAAGCAATTCGTGCTCATGCGGAAGATAAGATTATAGTCCACGACGGAAAAACCTTAGTCTTCGACTAAGAGAGACCACTGCACAACTCCATTTTCTGCGTTTTCTTAAGCCTTAAGCCTATAACCAGTTTTAAATATCCAACGAATCGTAAATAAACTAATAATAAGAAAAACTGAGATCATAATACAGCTTATAATTGGATTCAAATCAGATTCACCATAGAAACTCCATCTAAAGCCATTCACAAGATAGATAACGGGGTTAAGTAATGAAACCTTCTGCCAAAACTCTGGCAGCATATTTATCGAATAAAAACTACCACCCAAAAAAGTTAAAGGCGTTATTACTGTTAAAGGCGTTATTACTAATGATGGAAAGATCCCTAGTTGTTCAAAATTTTCAGCAAGAATACCGATAATAAAACCAATCAAGCTAAAAGTTATACAAGTAAGAATAAAAAACATAATCATTAAAAGTGGATAGTCTACATTGATGATGCCGATTCTGTCAGCCATTTTTTCAGCTTCTTCAATATAATGAGTAGTTAAAATTATAGTAACTCCATTTTTACGCAATTGAGCGACTGACTCCCACATAGATTCTCGTAATTTTACGTCTACTCCAGCTGTAGGTTCATCTAAAAATAATATTTTAGGCTCATGTGCAAGAGCCTTAGCTATCATAACCCTACGCTTCATGCCACCAGAGAGGGCTTTAATCTGATTATTCCTCTTATCACTTAAGGACAGGTCTTCTAAGATCTTTTCGATATATAGTTTATTCGGCTGAAGACCGAATAAGCCTCTAGAAAAAATAACGGTATCAACTACTTTCTCAAACATATCTGTAGTTAATTCTTGAGGTACTAAACCAATCATTTTTCTTACTTCTCGGTAATCTTCAGTATGATCAAAACCTTTCACCGAAATAGTTCCAGAGCTTGGATTACTAATTCCACATATAGAACTTATTAAAGTCGTCTTTCCAGCACCATTTGGGCCTAAAATCGCAAAAATTTCACCCTCTTGAATTTCAAGATTAATATCATCAAGTGCTTTAAAACCAGATTTATAAATTTTATTGAGATTTTTAATTTCTAATATTGGGGGCACTAAATTATTATCCCTTATAAAAAGCCTCTAACTCATCAGCCGTACCAACATACTTTCCATTAAGATAAATCTGCGGCGTAGTAGTTCCACCAGTAACATTCGTCATAGAGCGGCGCGTAAGCTTATTAGTTAAAACTATCTCTTCATAGATTACACCTTTATCTTCTAGTAATTTCTTCGCTCTAGCGCAATGAGGGCATCCTACCTTACTAAATAAAGTAGCGAAGTCTGGCAGCTTAACTAAAGGGTTAATGTACTTTAACATCGTGTCAGCATCAGATACTTCAAAAGGATCACCCTCTTTTTCAGGCTCTATAAACATCTTTTCAATAATAGAGTTTTTCACTAGCATGGAATAACGCCATGAACGTTTCCCAAAACCAATCGCAGATTTATCTACTAAAAGCCCCATCCCTGCTGAAAAATCACCATTACCATCTGGAATTAAAGTAATATTTTCACACTCTTGATCCTTAGCCCATTCATTCATAACGAAGGTGTCATTCACTGATAGACAGACTATTTCATCGATCCCATTTTCTTTAAAAACTGGAGCGAGTTCATTATATCTTGGCAAATGCGTAGAGGAACAAGTCGGCGTAAAAGCCCCTGGTAGAGAGAAAACCACAACAGTTTTATTTTTAAAAACCTCATCCGAGTTAAGCGTCTTCCATTTCCCCTCTTCTATAATTTTGAAGCTTACGCTGGGTACTGTCTTTCCTTCTCTATTCTCTAGCATTTTGATTCTCCTTATTAATTTAATTATACTAATACAGAGAAAGATAGTATTTTAATCATGTTTCATTTAAATCTTACAGGCAAGGATTGCATTCCCCACGGGAAAGACTCATCCTCTTTACCAATAGCATAATGAAGATGCAAAACTGTACTAACCCCATTATTACCAATTTCTGCTATCTTCTGACCCACTTGAACTCTTTCCCAAAGCTTAAGACAGCTATTTTGCTTTAAATGAGCATAAAGATTAATCAATCCATCATCACTTTTCACGTAGAGAAGATTCACTGGATTATTTTCATTAGAAAAATTAAATATATTTTCTTCTCTATCTGGGTGCTTATCCTCAACTTTAATCACGGTACCATTCGTCACAGAATAAACTGGAGTACCAATTTTCATAATTGGAGACTGAATATCAATCGCAAACTCTTGTCCCGTCTCAGGACAATGACTCGAAGGGTGACTCTTATAAAAGAGCCCCTTAATCTTAAATGGGTTTTCTACTTGTATTAGATCCTGACTCGTGTTAGCGATGAAAGAAGGTACGGCGAGTGAGCGTAAAAAACTATGTAGCTCTAAGTGTTCACCCGAAGTATTTTTTTGCTTATCTGGAATAGAAATATCTAATCTTTTAATTACTCTGATTAACCCAAGCATTGATTCATTACTCTTCAAATTAGCTTCTGGGGAGATTAATGTGATAGAACCATAATGTTCATTTACGGCTTTCATCATTTTAATAAACGAGCTTTGATGATCTTTAAATAATTCGTTAAGCTCCTGTGCTGAGTTTGGATCTTTCTCTAGAGATGAAATCTTATCTAAAAAAGTATGATACGCGGGATTTCTCTCTCTACTTCTCTCTTCTAATGCTTGAAAGAAGTTATAAATAACAGAGGGGTGCACTTCAAAATCAATACTGGAACTATCTATTTCTTTGTTCTTGAATATTTGATCTAATTGATTTTTTATTTCTTCTTTCGATCCTTTATTAATGATGACTGGCTTTACAGAAGATAACTTTAGATTCAAGCCTAGGGATGGGTTTGATATCCCAATAATGTCATTTCTACTTAAATTTGATTTTTTTGTTAAAGTCGGGAAATTGATTTTTTTGGCGAAGCTATGAATTTGCTCGACAAACTGATTTATA
Organism: Pseudomonadota bacterium; assembly: GCA_009924885.1. Taxonomy (GTDB): domain Bacteria; phylum Cyanobacteriota; class Vampirovibrionia; order LMEP-6097; family LMEP-6097; genus LMEP-6097. Next base: position 11,891 of record RFQS01000025.1, read on the forward strand.
GGAAGCTTAATCATTTCACAAGATATTCCTCCTTAAATTAGTTTTTATCCACTTATGCTAAAATTTTTAGGACTCTTTCTAGAGAGTCGATTGATGCAGCTTGGATAGCTCAGTGCCATGAGCCTTTCAGGCGAATCTCCAAAGAGTCACTTCTTGAAGTGCTCTAAGGATAAATAAATCCAGCTTGGATAGCTCAGTGGTAGAGCACTTCATTGGTAATGAAGAGGTCGGCAGTTCAATCCTGCTTCCAAGCACCAGTTTCACACCTCTTCATCAATGAAGTGCTCTACAGGTAAAAATTCACTTATTTGCGTAGCAAATTGCCACGTTAGTGGCATTTCATTGCTAATGAAGAGGCCCGTCCGTTCAATCCTGCTTCCAAGCACCAGTTTCACACCTCTTCATCAATGAAGTGCTCTACAGATAAAAATTCACTCATTTGCGTAGCAAAAATACGCACAAGCAGAGAGACCCTCTCTCTGCCCATACGTACTGGTGGTGCGGATTACAACTAAAAACTTAAAACACCCTAGAATTTCATCTAAATCACTCCCTCACCAAGGAGTGGAAATTCTATAATTAACACTCAATTCAAATCACTATCTTTATAAAATTAAAGTACATAATAGGACTGGTATTACCAGTCCTATTATCATAAAAAATAAACTAACTATATTTTCGCAAAGTCATTAATGTTTTCTCAGAGTTAACTTCACCGTTCCAAGCTTGCTCTTCAATTCTTAACTCACCAAGTAAGGCTCTTGCTTGGTATAACATCTGTCTGAGAGCTTCTTGGTCAATCACTTCCACGCTGGAGCTGCCACTACCAACAGTTGCGGCATTAGACATCGCATTAATCCAGGCATTACCAGGATTAAACCCATAGCTATCAGTAGTAGTTAGACCAATGTTCCTATAAATTTCATAAATTGACCCTCCCGTTACCGCGAGAGTACCTTTCGCTAAAAGATCTTTGAAAGTGGTAGACTTATCACCTAGTATTGATTTTTGCAGCTCATTCTCTAAAAGAGCTACTTTGTGCGTCCATTTTAGACCTGATTGATGCTAGATACGCCGCTGTGTTAATTGCACCCATAATTTACCTCCGTTTTTTTGAATTATTATTGAAACTAACTGCACCCTTTATATAAGATTATTATTAAGAGATAGTTAAAAGAGGTAAATATGATTAGTTCCTATCTCTTAATGGAACATATAGTCTTTCGTTATAACCAGTATATACCTGCCTAGGTCTACAGATTTTTTTCTTATCAAATTCATTCTGCTCTTTCCAGTGTGCTAACCATCCTGGTAATCTACCTAGTGCAAACATTACAGTAAACATATTTACGGGAATCCCAAGTGCACTATAAATAATTCCAGAATAAAAATCTACATTCGGATATAGCTTACGCTCTACGAAGTACGGATCTTTTAAAGCTTCTTCTTCTAGCCCTTTCGCTATCTCAAGCAGAGGATCACTGATACCCAATTTATCTAAAACCCTATCACAGGCTTTTCTTAAAATCTTTGCTCTTGGATCGAAATTCTTATAAACTCTGTGCCCAAAGCCCATTAATTTAATCGACGATTTTTTATCTTTAACCTTAGTTAGGAAAGACTTATAATTTTCACCACTGTCATGGATTTGTTGAAGCATTTCTAAAACTGCTTGATTCGCACCGCCGTGCAGAGGACCCCACAAAGCACTAATACCAGCCGACATACAAGCATATATACTTGCACCACTACTTTGCACCATGCGAACAGTAGATGTACTACAGTTCTGTTCATGATCAGCATGCAGAATTAAAAGCTGATTCATCACTTTAACGATTTCATCGTCAATATAGTATTCTTCAGAAGGCACTGCGAACATCATATTCATTATGTTTGCGCAATAAGTAAGTTTATTATTAGGGTAAATTAAAGGCTGACCTATAGATTTTTTATAGGAAAAAGAAGCTATGGTTCTTAACTTCGATAAAATTCTAATTACATCTAAATTAATCTGTGCTTCAGTAGGAGAGCTGCTTGCGTCATTATAATAAGCCGCAAGTGAACAAGTCATAGATGACAGAATAGCCATCGGATGAGCTGTACTAGGATAACCAGCAAAAAAATGAATCATATCTTCATGTAACAAAGAATGCCTAGTTAATCCCTCAGAAAAATCATCCATCTGCTCTTTAGTTGGAAGTTCACCATAAATCAGTAAATAACAAACTTCCACGAAGGTCGATCTTTCAGCTAAAGCCTCAATATCAATACCTCTATAACGCAAAATACCTTTCTCACCATCAATAAAAGTAATATCGCTTTGGCATGAGCCTGTATTCATATAACCGTTATCTAAAGTAATTAAACCCGTGTCGGCCCTTAAATTAGAAATGTCGACAGCCTTCTCTTGCTCGGTACCCTCTACTACAGGCAGTTCCACGACTGTTCCGTTATATTCTAATCTCGCCTTTTCTGTAGAACCTTTGTTATTATTAATTTCCTTAATTTCTAAGTCTGTCGTCATGTTTTTAATTTTCCCAAAAAGTTCTCAATATGGCTAGTCTTCAGTTAGTATTATTATCGAAAAATGCTATTTTAAGCATTTTTCAGCGGATTCTTAAAAATATTAAATAGCTCCCTACCTTTCCGCACTAAAGTAATACCTGGCACAGAAGAAACTAAAGTCGCTAAGAATACAGTAACCGCAATAGCGAAGCTATGATCAAAGCTAACTCCAATAATACTCAATAAAAACACATAAGTAGCTTCACGTGCACCAAGTCCTTTTACCGCAGGGATGACATAACTAGCGAGCGTAGCGAGCGGTACGACTAAAAACCAGTACCAGAAAGGTATCTGCGTTACACCCAAAGCTAATGCTGAAAAAACATTTACTGCCATCAAAAAAACATGCGTAATAAAAGTCCATAGGAGAACTATCAAAACAGAACGTTTATGCACAATAAACTCACTCACTGCGATTTTAATTTTCTGAAATATCGCAAGAGGAATAGGGATTTTAATCCATATCTTGTAACCAAAAAATGCAAAAAAAGGTACTACGGATAAAATAAATAAAGCCTGAATAAGTCTCTCTGGCATAGTGTGAGATAAATTTTGTGAATAAATAAAAATCAAAGAAAGCGGGAAAAAGAAAAACATCATAGTAAAACCAAATAATCTTTCTAAAATTACCGTT
>RFQS01000241.1 GCA_009924885.1 Pseudomonadota bacterium
AGAAAAAAGAGTTCTTAGAGCTTTGGAATAGGATAAATCATAAGGCTATCTATAAAGTGGATTTCGAATCTCAGGAATTGATTCAGAAAGCTGTATCTGTTATAAATAAAGAGTTACAGGTGAAAACGCTCAAGTATATTATAGAGAGAGGTGCTCAAACTGAATCACTTAGCTATGAACAACTTCATACTGGAGAAATGATAAAAGCTAATTCTTCTGATTTTGAAGAAGGAGAAGTTGATAATTTGTCTGATGTTAGATATGACTTACTTGCTGAAATCGCTGATAAAGCTAATCTCACGAGATCTACAGTAGCTGAAATTCTCACTCGAATTAGTTCTGAAAAATTTGATATGTTTCAGAAAAATCCAGAAGATTTTATCCATCACTGTTCTCGGTTAATTAAAGAACAAAAAGCAACTATGATAGTAGAGAAGCTTAGCTATGACATGCTTAATGAAAAGTATGATCTAGATGAGATTTTCACTAAAAATCAAGCAAAGATTGATTTCTCTAAGATGGGAGATAAGTTAAATAAGCATGTCTATGACTATGTTGTCACAGATTCAGGCAAGGAAAGAGAGTTTGTAAATAAACTTGATATATGCGACAAGGTAGCTGTATATTCTAAATTACCTAAAGACTTTAAAATACCAACACCTATAGGTGACTATAACCCAGACTGGGCTATAGCTTTTGAAGATGGAACTGTTAGGCATATATATTTTGTCGCTGAGACGAAAGGAGATATGTCTACACTTCAGCTAAGAGGTTCTGAGGAAATAAAAGTTGAATGTGCAAATAAGTTTTTCGAGAAGATTAATTCTAATATCTCAGGGGATAAAGTTAAATATTGTAATAAACTTACTAGTTATGATCATTTGTTGAGTTTGGTTAGTTGAGTTTTATTCAATATGAATTTCCCTCAACTCTCGGTGTAAAACCCACCTGGCACCTGCACCAGCAAATCCCAAAGCCCTCCCCTAGAAAATTTTCATAATACGCTAAACTGCCCCGTGACTTTAAGATACCAACTCCAGTTGGGAATTATAATCTAGATTGGGCTATAGTCTTTGATGCAGAAAAAGTAAAATATATTTATTTTATAGCTGAAACTAAAGGTTCTTTATCTAGCCTAGAATTAAGCGGAATAGAGAGACTTAAAATAGAGTATGCTAAAAAACACCTTGAGAGCCTTGCAGATGCAAGTATTAAATATGATGTAGTTAAGACTTATCAGGATTTATTGGATAGGGTTTTGAGATGATGGGATTCTGCGTAAGCCCCTTTAAACTAGATTAAGCTCCAGAAACCATTCCCCACCCTACTCCCGTAATTTTAAAAGCTGAAATTCTCTATAAACTTGAGTTTGGAGAAATACACTTTAATACTAATAAATAGCTTAGCAGGGGATCTACAAAAACCTTTACTCCCCCTCGAAATAATCCAAATCAAGATCTTTAATCTCATAGATAAATTTCTTACTTACTCCTACGCCATAATCGATCATCAAATCCGTAAGTTTATCTGAATCTATGAGAATTACCGAATGCTGCACTTTACTTGCAAATTCTATAGCCTCACGAGTAAATTTAGATGTAGTAATAAATATTCCTTTACTAGATTGCTTCCCAACTAAACTACCTACAAAATCACGAATCTCGGGAGCACCTATATTATCTTTCCAGCGTTTAGCTTGAAGATAAATAAGATCTAGTCCTAGTCTGTCCTGTTTGATTACACCATCTACACCACCATCAGAAGATTTTCCTAGAATTTCGCCTGAACTAAAAGAGTCACCATACCCGAGAGCTAGAATTAAATCTAGGACTAATTTTTCGAAAAATCGGGAATCTTGCTCTAATATTTTGGCTAGTAGTTTATCCTTTAAGCTCCTTCTGATGATTTTATAAGCAGCTTCCATGCTCTCTTCTGGATCACTTTCTAGCTCGAATTTGTTTAAAATACTAGAACTGTCTCTGTCAGAGATATTGTCATCTTTAGAATATTTCCAATCTCTGAACTTAGGGACAGTGCTTAAAATTTTATTATTAATCTCATCATGAGTCTTTAAAAATTTAACCCCTTCATCATTTATGCTGAAATGACCTCTAGATTTAGATTCTAAGAGTCCAGCTTTTTGCAAATACACTTTAGCCCAGCTTATTCTACCTTGAAAAATAAGAGTATTGCTCTTATCATGCCTTTTCAAGAAATCTTCTTCGGTCAAAGAGAATCTAGGAGCTAATTTTTTAGCTATTTCTGAATCGCTATACTCTTTGCCGAGTTCACAAACCTCTAAAAGAGGTCTCATTAAAGTTTGAAAATCAGGAATAGCCATGTTTACTTATATTGTAACGATTTTCTAATGACAGGGTGACAGCAGTGACAGGACTTTTCATATTATTATTTCTGAAATTTCTCCACTACTCTAAAATACTCTAGACTTTTATCATTTCTTTTGAGCTTTATCTATCTTATTCAGACCATAACAAGCCTTTCTGATTCTGTTTAACTGTGTTTTTAGTCCTCTAGCACCTTCATACTTACTCAGTTCTGTAAAAAGAAGGCTTAGTTTAGTTTCTAACTCTTTTTTCTGAGCTATCACCGTATTAATAAAAGCTCTATCTGATTTACTTTGACGCTCTGCCTTTGCTAACTGAGCTCTAAGGTTTTTAATCTCTAAAGACTGCTCCATGACTATATTTTATCTCACATTTACTTAAGATTCACTATCACGAGACTAAAGAAAAGTAAGGAAAAGCTAATCAGAATCTATACTAATAGATGTCTCTTCTTTTTATTTTTTCTAAGCTTGGGCTTTCTCTGCGTGGC